>CAIJNA010000181.1 GCA_903821805.1 uncultured Campylobacterota bacterium
ATAATAAAGATAATAAAATATTTACAGTTATATTGGGTATAGGTGGAAATATTGGCGATATGTTTTCTAGATTTGATAGCCTATTAAAGGCTATTAAGAATGATACAAGAATCAATTTGCTTAATACGTCACCAATACTTAAAAACCCACCATTTGGGTATACTGAGCAGGAATATTTTTATAATGCAATTCTTAAGATATCAACAAATATGACACCATTGTATTTGTTAAATAGTATCCATAAATATGAAAAAAGATTTGGAAGAAAACGAACTTTTAAAGATGCACCAAGAACAATGGATATCGACATAATATTTATACAAAAAAATGGAAAAAATATATATTTTGCACACAAAGATTTAAAGGTTCCACATATTGGATGGAAAGTGCGTGACAGTGTTTTGATTCCATTGCAGTATATTGACAATAATAAAATTTAAAAACGAGAAGAATATGAGCGAGATAAATAAATTATCAAAAAATAAAAAAGTAATTATTGGAATGAGTGGTGGGGTTGACAGTAGTGTTAGTGCCTATTTGCTTCAAAAAGAAGGCTATGAAGTTGAAGGTATATACATGAAGCTGCATAATAGAACTGATGGATACCATGAGGAAAATATTTCAAATATTCAAAAAGTTACAGATTTCTTGGGTATTAAATATCATGTTTTGGACTTGTCTGAAGAATTCAAAACTGAAGTATATGATTATTTTATCCAAAGCTATATTGACGGTATTACACCTAACCCATGTGTGAAGTGTAATAAAACAATAAAATTTGGAGCTTTACTTGCGGAAATGAAACGGCTTGGTGGAGACTATCTTGCTACTGGACATTATGCAAAAACAGATGGAGAATTTATTTATATTGCAGATGACTTGTCTAAAGATCAAAGTTATTTTTTAGCACAAGTTGCAAAAGATAAGCTGCCATATATCATGTTTCCAATGAGTAAATATACCAAAGATGAAATAAAACATATAGCTTCAGAAATACCAGCATTTTCACACTTTGCTACAAAAAAAGAATCTCAAGAGATTTGTTTTGTTGATACTGTTTATACAGATATTTTGAAACAACATGCAAATATAGACGAGCAGGGCGATACGGTGGATACTAGTGGCAAAATTGTTGGACATCATAAGGGATATATGCACTACACAATAGGAAAAAGAAAAGGTTTTTATGTTCATGGTGCACATGATCCACATTTTGTTATAAGTACAAATAAAATCACAAACACTATTACTGTTGGAACAAAAGAAGATCTAAGGGTATCTGTCGTAAAAGCCAATAATCTAAATATGTTTATAGATAATACAGAATTTGATACAACTGTCAAATTGAGATACAGAAGTGTTTTGTCAAAGGCTCATGTTAAGATCGAAAATAATATAGCAAATATAATACTAGAAGAGCCCGCCTACGGTGTTGCATCTGGACAATTTGCAGTATTTTATAAAAATGATAAAGTTATAGGAAGTGGAATAATCACAGAGGCCAATTAAAGCAGAATTGTTATGGAATAATACAAGAGGAGATCCATAATAGCAAGACCAAATAATTGGTCAAGCTATTAATATATTATAAGAATAATTATTTTACGTTAACACAATGTTCTGGTAAATAATTTCCTAATTTTCTTTTATCTTTGTTTGCTACATTGCTGTACCAGTTTTTAGTTGGGTTACACTCTTCCATCCAAGTTTCAATCCCATAT
>CAIJNA010000182.1 GCA_903821805.1 uncultured Campylobacterota bacterium
ATATGGGATTGAAACTTGGATGGAAGAGTGTAACCCAACTAAAAACTGGTACAGCAATGTAGCAAACAAAGATAAAAGAAAATTAGGAAATTATTTACCAGAACATTGTGTTAACGTAAAATAATTATTCTTATAATATATCGATAGCTTGACCAATTATTTGTTCTTGCTATTATAGATCTCCTCTTATTATGACAAATTATTTTGAAATAAAATTCTATCCTCATTAAAAAACATACTACATCACACTAAATTTCATCAAACATTCATATTTATAAAGTATAATTCGCAAAAATTTCAAGGGAATTAATATGAGTTTAAAAATAATAACTATTGCTGCTATATCTCTAGCTATTATGCTTAGTGGTTGCGCATCAAAACAAGAAGTAATATCATTTAATGATATCAATAAAACTGTAAAAAAAGATGAAAATAATTCTATATCTCTTAATGATATAAACAAAACAGCTCAAGAGGTTATTGCATCAGAAAGAATCATCACAACAATAACGGATAGTAGTTCTCAAAATAAGAATAATATTATAGACAATACGAGAAATACTACTGTTAGCAATGTAAACGGGGAAAATGTGACATTAAAATCGATTCATTTTCCTGTAGATGTGTATTCATTAAGCGAGGATGATCTATTAGTAACAACAGAAAATGCGAATAAAATTAAAATAATTTCATCAAAAGGTGACACTTTTAAAATTAAACTTGAGGGTGATTGTGATGAATCGGGAAGTGATGAATACAACTACGCACTAGGACTAAAGCGAGCAATTTCGGTAAAAAATGACCTTATAAATAGAGGAATTAATGCTGATAGAATTGTAACTTTTAGCTACGGGGAAAGTAATCCAATTTGTAAAGAATACACAGCGGAATGTTTTTCAAAAAACAGAAGAACTGACTATTTCTTACTTCCATAATTATTTTTTTAAAAGCTCTATTTGTATCAGACAAGGTATTGAGATATAATTAACGATTTGGCAAAACCTTTTATTTTATGATAGCTGATGACAAGTCATAATGTATTATAAGACCTATCTCCAGCATCTCCAAGACCTGGGATGATAAATTTGTCATCATTTAATTTATCATCTATTTGAGAAATAAAGATATCAACATCTGGAGCAAAATCTTGAACGTTTTTTACACCTTCAGGTGAACCAATAATATTTAGAGTTATGATCTTTCTTGGATTTCTTCTTTGAATGTGTTCAATTGCATCACACATTGATCCGCCAGTTGCAACCATTGGGTCAACCAGAAGTATTATCTTCCCCTCACAGTCAGGTAATCTATCGTAGTAAAGTAAACTTTTGTGAGTTTTCTCATCTCTTTGCATTGCTAAAAAGCCTGCAGCTATATTTGGCAAAAGCTCAATTACACTTTCAAGCATAGGCATTCCGGCTCGTAATATTGTAACTACAATAATATTTTCTTCCTCAATACTATCAAATGTGTCATCACCCTTCCAAGTCTTAATACATTTAGATTTTAATTCGAATTTATTAAGTGCTTCATAGGCTAGTTGTTTTGTTAGCTCGCGAATTAAGTGTCTAAATCTTATAGCATCACTTTTACTATCCCTTAAATGAGTTATTAAAGTTTTTGTCAATGGGTTTGTAAGTTCGTAAATCATTTCTTATTTTTAGAGAATCCGCAATCTTGAGGTGTAATTGTAAACTCTGCAATGAACTTGCCATCTTTACTATAATAACTATATGTCATTTTTACTCCATTTTCAGGAAATATTTTAACACTTGGTGTTGTACAAACAGAATTCTTTATAGATGGCTTCAATGCATTGATTAAGTCTTTAGGTGAAAAATCATTTTGATTTGTATTGACAAGGGTATATTTATATACTATTTCCTTATCTAATCCAATAGCAGAATCAGCTCTAGTTTCTTGATCCAACATCATTGGTAATTGCTGATTTATTCCACTTGCAACTTCATTTAAAAATGCTGCTGATTGAATTGTTTTTCTATCTAAAGTATCTTTTCCAAATAATATCACTGAGAAAATACTTATTACTAAAAATATTTTTTTCATCCTAAATCCTTTTATTTTAATTTGTATTTTTCTTTTATATTATCAGCTATAACTTCCAATATTGATCCTGGCTCAATAATTGTCCATTGACCAGCTGTATTGTCTGTTTTTAACAAGCTGCCATTACAATTGTAGTCACTATTGATATTGAGTTTATTTTTCATGCTTCCATAATTGATTGTGAGCAAAACTTTCATGTATCCAAAATTCTCATAATTTTGATGATCCAATGCTTGTGAATTTCTACCAGCCTCACTAGAAAGCCAAATTGTCCAAACATTTATAATTTTAAGTTTTTTATCTATTTGAATTGTTTTTGCATCAGCTAAAATTGATGGAAATGTTCCATCTGCAGTAAAACCAGCATTAAAATACCTATTATCATTAGTCCAAGATATCTCATTTGATGAACACACAGGTAATGTTGCCCTAAACAATGTATAACGCTCACAAGACCATTGATCTTGCATATCACAAGCTTTTGTGTAATAATTAAGCGCTTCATCTGAGTTATAAGGAATTACAATTCCGTCTTCATAATATGCTCCAAGCATTCTACATCCCAAAGGATATCCTTCGCTACAAGATTTACTCACAAGCTTAAATGCTGTTTTGTAATCTTTCTTGTCATACGCATTAATTCCATCTTCATAATCATCTGCTAAACCAGATCCAACAAAAGCTACCAAAAGCAATATTTTTCCAAATATTTTCTTCATTATATTCTCCTATAATATTAAGATCAGATGTGTATCTTTCAATAAATAAACCAAGCCAATCATATAATAAATAAACTTAATACGATTTACTTAATAAATAGCAATCTGTAAGTCTATATAAAGTTAATACTATATAATTAAAGTAAAAACTAGGATCACATAATGAAGCACAATAAATTGTATGAATGTTCCGTTTGTCATAAAAAGTTTGGTTCTTCACATATTATTCATGCGGATATCATAAGAGATACAGTTTCACAACTAATCAAAAAAGACATTTCAACATGGGATGGCATGTCAAATATTTGTGATAATGACTTGCATCATTATCAAAATCTTTATGTCAATAATCTACTTGAAACAGATCAAGGAAATCTAACAGAACTTGAAAAAGAAGTAATTAATAATATCACAAACCATGAACTCATATCTACAAATCTTGATAAAGATTTTGATACTAAATGGACACTTGGAGAAAGAGTAGCAGATAAAATTGCATCTTTTGGTGGAAGCTGGGCATTTATGGGTGTATTTGCAGGATTTTTACTTGTATGGATTACGATAAATTCAATGATATTTTTATGGAATCCAGTAGATCCATTTCCTTATATTTTATTAAATTTAGTTCTTTCGTGTCTTGCTGCTATTCAAGCTCCAATAATTATGATGAGTCAAAATAGACAAGAAGCAAAAGACAGAGTAAGATCTCAACACGATTATCAAGTTAATTTAAAGGCTGAACTTGAAATAAGACAATTAAATGAAAAGATAGATCATTTACTTTACCATCAATGGGAAAAACTTACTAAAATAGAAGAAATTCAACTTGATGTGTTAGAAGAACTTAGACTCAAAAAAATTTAAAACTTATTTATCTAAAGCTCTTTAGCTAGGATCTATTTAATAAAATTTTTACATAATATTAATTCGAGTCGTGCTAATTCTTCTTTCAAATTCATATCACCTTTAAATATATCGTGAATTGCATAAGTTTCTAATGGCTTTGCACCACAAAACTGGAATGTTTTATGAACAGCATAATTTGACTGATCTAAAGATAATCCTTCAAAAAACCCATCTTTATTATCAAATTCACTAACTGGGCAATTGTAAGTCAAGCTTAGCATATAAGTTTTATCGCTCATCAATCCTCCAGATCCATACTTTTTACTAGAATCTGTGCTGCTTCTGCCATCGCTTGCATAAGTTACTTTTCCAACACCAGCTGAAAAAACTTCATCAACATATTTTTTTGCCATCCATGGCAAAGTCATCCAATATACAGGATATTGAAAATATATACAATTGGCCCATTTGAATTTTTCAACTTCTTCTTGTATATCATAAGTACTTTCAACTTTACTATGCTTTACTATAAATCCATTTTTTATAAAGAAATCATCTGCTTTATCAATAACACTTTGAGTCAATTTCCCTTCAGCGACATCTTTATAGTATTGATGTCCATTAATAATTAGAATATTTTTCATTTGTATTTTTCCTTTTGTTTAATCTTATCATTTTAATAGAAAAATTATTTTTTACGGTTGCAATTAAATACTAAATATAATAAGCAAGAAGAATTTAGGCATAAAAAAACCCCATCACTTCCATGATGGGGTTTTTAAACTTCAATTGAATATTAACAAGAATAAGTTGTTTTGAATTCAAATGGTGTAGGTCTAGCTTCATATGGCCAAACTTGTGTTTCAAATTTGTAATGTTGATAAACATTAATAAATTCAGGTGTAAATACTGGTTGTAAAAATGAATTATCTCTAATAAGACCTTCTAAAGCGCCTCTTAAAGTATGAGGCATTTGAGGAATACCTTTTTCTCTAATTTCATCAAGAGATAATTCATATAAATCTTCATCCATTGGTCCAACAGGCTCAGTTTTATTTTTAATACCATCTAGTCCAGCCATCATCATAGCTGCGAATGCTAAATATGGGCAAGCAGTACTATCAGGGAATCTCATTTCAACTCTAACAGCTTTTTCGCCTGCACCGTATGGGATTCTACAAGATGCACTTCTATTTTGAGAAGAGAATGTTAAGATTGAAGGTGCTTCAAATCCTGGGATAAGTCTTTTGTAAGAGTTAGTCGAAGGATTTGTAAATGCCGCAACACTTCTTGCATGTTGGAAAACACCACCAATATAATGTCTAGCAGTATCTGAAATATTTCCATAACTACCTTGTGCATAGAATAAATTTTTTCCATTTTTCCATAAAGATTGGTGTACGTGCATACCATTTCCATTATCACCGTAAAGTGGTTTTGGCATAAATGTTGCAGATTTACCATTTAAGTGAGCTACCATTTTGATAACATATTTTAATTTTTGAACATTGTCGGCTGCTCCAATAATATCAGAGAAAACTATACCAATTTCATGTTGACCTTGTGCAACTTCATGGTGACCAAGAACAACTTCAAGACCGATTTGTTCCATAATCAGCATCATCTCAGCACGCATATCTACGCCTGTATCTGTTGGAGCTACAGGAAAGTAACCACCCTTTGTTCCTGGACGGTGTGCATTATTGTAGCTGTCCGGATAAGTAGTGTTAGAATTCCATCCACCCTCTTCCGTATCAATTTTATAACCGGCTTCGTTGATATTGTCAATAAATTTTACGTCAGCAA
>CAIJNA010000183.1 GCA_903821805.1 uncultured Campylobacterota bacterium
CTTTGATTATATTTTCTAAAAATATTAATTCTTTGTCAATGTTTTCATGTTCAAATTGCCACGATGAAAATGTAAAGCTTTTGTGCTTATTCAAAAAAAGAAATCCAATCTTTCCATTTGAATCTACAAAATGAGATTCAATATTTGAACTATCGTTAATCTGTGTCATATCAAAAGTAGGTGTTTCAAAGCTATCAAGTTTATTTAAATCACGACCTTGCATAAGTTCTGTCATAGTTCGCTCAAGAGAAACTTCAAGTATAGGGTGAGCCCCGAAAGAAACAAAAATAGTGCTATTCCTTGGATTGATAAGAGATATTGCAGTTACTGGATATTTGCCACCAAGGCTTGCATCCAAAATATCAATAATATAACCATGTGATTCTAAAGTTTTTTTGTCATTATTTAGTTTTTCAAATTTTGAGATAATTTCATCAGGATACGACGGCAAGGATAAACCATCTTTGATAATTTTAATTTTTACATACCTTTCAATAATCTCAGCTAATCCTTGGATTTGAGCTTCTTTGTTTGTGTTCCCAGATGCTAAACCATTACTAACATAAAGATTGCTAATTAAATTGTGCGGTATAAAAACAACTTCTTCAGTGTTAAATCTTTTAAAAGGTAAAGCTACAATCTTATCTTCAAAGTCGCTATTAAAATCTACAAAATCCTCATCTAGCAGTTCACCATTAGGATTGTAAATTTTCATTAAACTATCCGATAAATATTTTTCATTAAAAGTAAAAATCACCTCATCATTGAAGTGTTTTCGATTTGGCAGGTAAAAATCACTGAAGAAATTATTTGTTTGAATCCTTTCAATAAATTCTCCATACGCACTTGCAAGGCAAGCATCATTGGTAGTTCCCTTTCCATTTGAATAGACAAGTTTTGGTGCCTCATCAAATGATAAGTTTACAGAAAAACAATTTTCTAGAGGATGCAATTCTTTTGATAAAGTAGTGTTAATATCTAATTTATTTATTGCATTGTACATATTTTGAAGTGAAACTTCAAGGGGTGCAGATTTTCCTAAAATTCTCATTATTGTTCTAGGCCAATGTGATATTCCTCTTTGAATTTCACGTAACGAGCCGCATGTGCTATTAGATTTGCAACTTCTTCCTCGCTAAGCGTTTTAATGACTTTCGCTGGACTCCCCATTATTAAACTATGAGGAGGAAAAACTTTATTGCTAGTTACTAAAGAATGGGCTCCAACAATTGAGCCTTCACCAATAACTGCACCATCTAGAATAGTTGCACTCATGCCTATCAAACAGCCATTTTCAATTGTACACCCATGAAGCATCACTTTGTGCCCAACTGTAACATCATCCCCTATAATGGTTGGATTTCCATCACTCATATCTTCTTTTTTATAGTGAGTTACATGAATCATAGAGAGATCTTGAATTGAAGTTCTCTTTCCTATTCTTATTTTATGAACATCCCCCCTAATTACTACGCCAAACCAAACTGAACTATCTTTTCCTATTTTTACATTTCCAATAACATCAGCACTTGGAGCAATCCAAGCTTTTGTGCTAATTTTTGGAAACCATTTTTTAAATTTTAATATCATAATTAAAACCTATTTTTTATCTCTAACTTGACCAGCTATTATAAATCTTAAAGCATTAAGTCTGATAAATCCAGCAGCATCTTTTTGATTGTAAACTTCATCTTTTTCAAAAGTTGAGTGAGCTTCAGAATATAGAGATTTTGCAGATTCTCTTCCAAGAATTACCACATTTCCTTTGTAAAGTTTAACTTTGACGCTACCTTCCACATTTGTTTGTGTTTTATCTATAGCTGCTTGAAGCATTTCTCTTTCTGGAGAAAACCAGTATCCTTGATAGATTAATTTAGCGTATCTAGGCATTAGTTCATCTTTTAAATGAGCAGCTTCTCTGTCAAGTGTTATTGATTCTATTGCTCTATGGGCTTTTAAAAGTATAGTTCCACCTGGTGTTTCATAACAACCTCTAGCTTTCATACCAACGTATCTATTTTCAACAATATCAACTCGTCCGATACCATGTTTATTTCCGTATTCATTTAGTTTTGCTAAAAGCGTAGCTGGGCTTAATAATTCACCATTGATACCAACTGGGTCACCGTTTTTGTATTCAATTGTAAGATATTCAGCAACATCTGGAGCTTTCTCTGGTGATGTTGTCCAAAGCCACATAGATTCTTCAGGTTCATTATTTGGATTTTCTAAATGTAATCCCTCGTAAGAAATATGTAAAAGATTTGCATCCATTGAATATGGGCTGATTGCTGGATTACCATTTTCATCAAGATGTTTTTGAGCTATTTCAATCCCATGTTTTTTAGCATATTCTAAAAGACTTTCTCTAGAATTTAATTCCCATTCTCTCCAAGGAGCTATTACAGTAATATCAGGTCTTAATCCAAGATAACCTAATTCAAATCTTACTTGATCATTTCCTTTTCCAGTCGCACCATGACTAACTGCATCTGCTCCCATTTGATTTGCAATTTCAATTTGTTTTTTTGCAATTAATGGTCTAGCAATAGATGTACCAAGTAAATATTCACCTTCATAAATTGCGTTTGCTCTAAACATAGGAAATACGTAATCTTTTACAAATTCTTCTTTAATATCTAAAATAAAAATATTTTCAGGTTTAATTCCGCAAGATAAAGCTTTAACTCTAGCAGGCTCAACTTCTTCACCCTGACCTAAATCTGCCGTAAAAGTTATAACTTCAGCATTATATTCATCTTGTAACCATTTTAAAATAATACTTGTATCAAGTCCACCACTGTAAGCTAGAACTACCTTTTTAACTACTTTTTTTGACATAATTTCTCCAAATTTTAATTTTAGATATTTTATCAAAAGTAGGTTACAATCTGCTTTATTATTTGTAAATATACAAAAAGGGTCAAAGTGAGAATAGATAAGTTTTTAAATGCAGTAAATATAACAAAAAGGCGAGCAGTTGCAGAAGATATGCTGAATGAAAATGTCGTTTTTTTAAATAATATAGCTGTGAAAAAGTCAAAAGATGTTAAAATTGATGACATAATAAAATTACAATATTTGGAATATAGTGATGAATTTAGAGTACTACAGATACCGACAACAAAATCTACACCAAAAGGAAGAATGTGTGAGTATGTTGAGAAAATAGGAGGTAAAAATGTCTCAGAATGTTAAAATAAAATTTGATGATATTTTTGACAATAAATTATCTTCAGATGAAGTTTTAAAATATTTAATTGAACTGCATGAAAAAGGTGAGACTAGTGACGAAATTGCAAGTGCAGCAAGTTCAATGAGAGATCACATGATAAAACTTCAATTTGATGGAGAAACTACAGATAAGCTTATGGATAATTGTGGAACTGGAGGAGATAAAAGTAATAGTTTTAACATTTCAACAACGGTTTCTATGGTTTTAGCAAGTTGTGGAGTTCTAGTTGCGAAACATGGAAACAGAAGCATAACTAGCAATAGCGGAAGCGCAGATATGCTTGAAGCACTTGGAGTCAATCTTAATATTTCTTTAGAAAATCAACTGCAAATGCTTAAGGAAACAGGCTTTGTGTTTATGTTTGCAGCAAATCATCACCCTGCAATGAAGCATATTATGCCTATTAGAAAACAAATTCCACATAGAACGATTTTTAATATTTTAGGACCATTAAGTAATCCTGCAAATGTTTCAAAACAATTTATTGGAGTGTTTGACAAATCATATGTTCCTATTCTGGCTGATGCACTTATTAAATTAAATACAAAAAGAGCAATGGTAGTAAGTAGTTCTGATGGGATGGATGAAATAAGTATTAGTGATCTTACTTATGCTGCATTAGTTTCAAACAAAAGCTATCAAGAATTTGTAATTGATCCAAGATCGTACGGATTGAAGCTATATCCAAAAGATGATATTTGTGGTGGAGATGCTAACTTTAATGCTGACATTACAAAAGGAATCTTAAGCGGAGATATAATTGGAGCAAAGCTTGAAATTGTTTTAATTAATTCTGCTTGTGCGCTATTTGTTTATGGCTTGGTTGAATCTATAGAGGACGGAATAGTTATGGCTCAAAATGCTATTTCTAGTGGTAAAGCATTACAAAAATTAGATCAAATTATTGCAGTCAGCAATAAATTTTGAAAGACATAAAGAACAAATTTTGAATAACGAAGTTTTTATTTGTGGTATAGATGAAATCAATGATATAGCCCTAAGGCTAAAATCTATTCTTGAAGATAAAGATAAAATTGTTTTACTAAGAGGAGATTTGGCAAGCGGGAAAACAACTTTGGTAAAACAAATTGTGAAAGTTTTTGGCTGCAATGATTTAGTAACTAGCCCTACATTTTCTTTGCAGTCTTGTTATGAGAAAAATATTTTTCATTATGATTTGTACAATAAAACATTAAATGAATTTATATCTCTTGGTATGCTAGAAGAGTTCGAAAAAAATGGATTACATTTTGTAGAGTGGGGCAATGATGACTTGGAAGATATTTTAAATGATTATGGATTTGAATATATGAATATAAAAATAAAAAAATTAGATAGATTGAGAGAATATACAATTGAAACATAAACTTGAAGCAAAAAATATTAAAAAGAACATTGGCAAAATTCATATCCTGCACGATATTAGTTTATTTATAAATAGTGGTGAAGTAGTAGGACTTTTGGGTCCAAATGGCGCTGGAAAAACTACATCATTTTATGCAATTTGTGGACTTGTTCCTCCATCAAGTGGAGAAATAATTTTTGATGATATGGATATTACATCTCTTCCTCTTCATAAAAGAGCACTAAAAGGCATTGGTTATTTGCCTCAAGAATCTTCAATTTTTAAAGATCTTAGTGTTGAAGATAATCTTATGTTGGCAGCTGAAATATCAATAAAAAATAAAAAAGAAAGGGAGCAAAGAATCGAAGAACTTTTGGAATTATTTAATATTGAACCAATTAGACAACGAAATGGAATAAGTTTGAGTGGTGGAGAAAGACGTAGAGTTGAGATAGCACGAGCTTTAGTTTCAAAACCAAAATTCTTATTGCTTGATGAACCATTTGCTGGAGTTGATCCAATTGCAGTTAGGGATATTCAGCATATTATTGCAAGTTTAAAAAATATTGGAATAGGTGTTTTAATTACTGATCATAATGTTAGGGAGACTTTGGAGATCTGCGATAGAGCTTATGTTATGAAATCAGGAAGTGTGCTTGCTAGCGGAACTTCTGATGAGATAAAAAATAATCAACTCGTAAAAGAACATTACTTAGGTGAGGATTTTATTTTCTAAAAGCCTCACATAATTAAAGAATAATTTTCTTTAATTCGTTCCATATATTTTTTTAAGATGATCAGCACGTGAACCCATATTTAAAAGCAACATATCTGCAAGTACAATACTCATCATCGACTTTGCAACAACACTTCCTCTTGTTGCAACACATGGATCATGTCTACCGCTCAATTTGTATGTAACTTCATCACCATCTGTATTTATAGTATTTTGCTCTATAAAAATTGATGGAGTAGGTTTAAAATAAATTTTCGCAGTTATTTCATCGCCATTGCTTATTCCGCCAAGAATTCCACCGCTATGATTTGTGCTAAACCCTTGTTTTGTTATTTGGTCATTATTTTCACTTCCGCGAATCCTAACACTATCAAATCCATCCCCAATTTCAATACCTTTCACAGCATTAATACTCATCATGGCATCAGCTATCAAACTATCTAGTTTGTAGTAAATAGGTTCACCAAGACCAATAGGAACATTTAATGCTCTGACTAAAGCAACCCCGCCAACGCTATCGTGAGAATCCTTAGCATTTAAAATAGCCTGCATTTGAATATCTTCTTTATCTTTATCAAGAGTAAAAATCGGACTAGTTAATGCATAATCAAAATCATAGTTTTCACTTTTGATTCCATCTATTTCACAAACACCACTCTGGACAATAATACCAACTTCTCTCAGTATTAAATCAGCAATAGCTCCAGCAGCTACTCTTGCACTAGTTTCTCTTGCACTACTTCTTCCGCCACCTCTATAGTCTCTAATCCCATATTTATGAAAATAAGTAAAGTCAGCATGAGCAGGGCGGAAAATATTTTTCACATTTTCATAATCACCACTTTTTTGATTTCCATTATAAAGAATCATAGCTATAGGAGTTCCTGTGCTCAGCCCTTCAAATACTCCACTAAGAATTTCTATTTTGTCTTCTTCTTTTCTTGCAGTTTGAGACTTGTTTTGTCCTGGTTTTCTCATATTCATTTGTGACTGAATGTATTCTAAGTCTATTTGTATTCCAGCCGGTACTCCATCGACTATGCAACCAAGTGCAACACCGTGAGATTCACCAAAAGTTGTAAATCTGAATTTTCTTCCAAAACTATTCATTTTTGTCCCTTATTTTTCTTTGTTATTCTGTAATTGTTCTAAAACAATTTTAGCAGCAGCTTGTTGAGCTAATTTTTTACTATTACCACTAGCTGTAGCATAAATCTTATCACCTATCCAGAGAGAGAGTTCAAATACCTTAAGATGGTCTGGTCCAGTAGCATTTTCAAGTTTATAAACAGGAATTGCTCCGAATCTAGCTTGTGTAATTTCTTGAAGAGCTGTTTTGTAATCGCTAAAAAGTTCATCAAGATTAATATTGTCATAATTCTTAGCCAATAAATCCAAAACAATAGGCTTTAAGATTAATAGCCCAGCTTCAAGATAAATTGCTCCCATGATAGCTTCAAAAGCATCAGAAAGAATTGAAGCCTTACCTCTTCCATTGTTTCTGTCTTCGGCCTCAGAAAGATAAATATATTCACCTAATTCGATAGCATTAGCTAGTTTTGTAAAGCCTTTTTCATTAACTAAACTAGCTCGAATTTTTGATAAATCTCCTTCATGAGAGTCTGGAAATTTGTTGTATAAAAACTCTCCAACTATTAAATTTAAAACAGCATCCCCTAAAAATTCTAATCTTTCATTATTGTATGATTTTTTAAAACTCTTGTGAGTTAGAGCCTCGATTATCAGATTTTTGTCTTTAAACTGATAATCCAAACACTTCTCTAAATGTGTGTATTTCTTCATATTTTTCCTTTTATTTTATTTGAATTGTGAAATATTATCGTAATTTTTCAGCTTCCGTCTTAGCTAAAATATCACATCGTTCATTTTCTGCATGACCTGCATGACCCTTAACCCATATAGCAAGTACTTTATGTTTTTTGGAAACTTCAAGATATTCTTGCCAAAGTTCAAGATTTTTAACCGGAGACTTTGAGGCTGTTCTCCAATTATTTTTTTCCCAATTTCTAAGCCACTCGTTTATTCCCTGTACGACATATTTACTATCGCTTATAACCTCAACATCACATGACTCTTTAATGGCTTTTAGGCCTTCAATAACACCTGTTAATTCCATTACATTATTTGTGGTATTTACCTTATTGCCACTTAATTCTTTTATTGTATCTTTGTATTTTAGTATAGTTCCCCATCCGCCAGGACCAGGATTGCCTAGACTACTTCCATCACTGTAAAGATGAATTTTTTTCATAATAACCTTTGCTTAGTTGTGGTTTTGCTTTTAAAGTTAAAATATTGTGACAATGTGGACATCTAGTTTCGTACATAGGAACAGTTTTTTTACATTTTCCACATATAAAGTAAAAATTCAAATCTAAATTTACATCTAAAGTGGAATTTTTTGTTGAAATAAGAACTGTAAGCTCAAATAGTTCACTTGGTAAATCAGTTTTTATATAACCTTTTGCACTATAAAGGCTTGTTAAAAAATGATCTTTTTCAACAGCATCAAAATTTATATCACTAGAATCAAGATACCAAAGTAAATCTATTATTTTTGAATTATTAAATAAAGTTCAAA
>CAIJNA010000184.1 GCA_903821805.1 uncultured Campylobacterota bacterium
AATTCTTTCAACTCGCAAAGAAAGAACACAAAACACAAGGAAAAAACAAATGACAATACTTGACGCAATAATTCTTGGAACACTAGAAGGCTTGACAGAATTCTTACCAATTTCAAGCACAGGGCATCTCATAATGGCCTCGAGTCTTTTAGGATTAGAACAAACAAATGCACATAAAACTTTTGAGGTTTCAATTCAACTCGGAAGCATTTTGGCTGTCTTATTTTTGTTTGCTCAAAGATTATTGGCAAATGTTTCGCTATGGATTAAAATCATAATTGCTTTTTTGCCGACTGCCATATTTGGATTCTTATTCTACAAAACAATAAAAGCTCTTTTTGGAATAGAAACGGTTGCTATTATGCTTGTTATTGGTGGTATTATATTTTTATTAATAGAATATTTCAGAAGAAATCACGATGACACAAAAGATAAAACTGTTGATGATTTGACAATCAAGCAGGCATTAACTATTGGTATTTTTCAAAGCTTTTCAATGATTCCAGGAACAAGCAGAAGTGGTGCAACTATGATTGGTGGATTATTCGCAGGATTGAGCAGAAAAAGTGCGGCTGAATTTTCATTTTTGCTTGCAATTCCAACAATGTTTGTAGCAACTTTTTATGATTTATACAAAAATAGAGGCGTCATGGTTGTTGATGATTATTCACTTTTAGCAATAGGATTTTTAACGGCATTTATTGTTGCATTTTTTACTGTAAAAGCGATGATGAAATTCCTTACTACTCATACTTTCGTAGTATTTGGAATCTATCGAATTATTGTTGGGTTAACTTTTTGGTTTTTTGTAGTTTAGCTATTTAAGCTTTTGGGATATATCTTTCGATGGTATATCCAACACCTTTTACGTTTTTAATAAAATCTTCTTTGAGTTCTTTTTTCAACCTACTCATTTCCGCTCTTATAGTAGCATCGCCTATAGGCTCATTATCCCAAACATAGATTCTAAGAGTATCTATTGTAATAATGGTTCCAATGTTTTGAGCAAGATATTTAACTATTTGAAATTTCTTATTTGTAAGCTGTTGAATTTCTCTGTTAAAATACAAGCTATTTTCATCAACAAACAGAGAGTATCTTTTACTTAAGGTTATATGCTTAATTCTAATCTTTTGTATATTGTCCATTTCTTTTTGAATTCTGATTGCAAGTTCCTTAAGATGAAACGGTTTTTTAAGATAATCGATAGCCCCAACATCAAAAGCTTCTGAAATAATAGATATATCTGTATTTGCACTGATAAAAATTGTAGGAGTACAGTTATTTGATTCTTTTAGCTTTGAAACCAATTTTAATCCATCTAGCGTTGGAACATTGATATCAAGAAGCAACAAATCATATTCATTCTCTTCCAAATGATTTAGCGCCAAAAGTCCGTCACTAAATACACTAACTATATATCCCATGTCATTTAGATATTCATTTATAGATGTTTGCAACATCAATTCATCTTCTAGTAATAATATTTTCATGTGAAATAATACCTGAAAGTTACTAAGTCATCTCGCGAAACAACTTGTACATTGATATCGTTTTTATCACATATCTCTTTTATGATACTAAGCCCTATTCCAAATCCTCCACGAGATTCGTTTTCCCTATAATATCTATCAAATAGTTTTTCTGGGTGCTCTATGCATTTTCCACTATTTGTAATTTCTAAAATCTTAAATTTTGATTCTTGATAAAGTTTTATAATAATATTACGTCTTTCAAAACTATATTTAATAGCATTGGATAATGTATTATCAAGGACCCGTTGTAAATGTATTGGATTAAATACAATAGTTAAATTTTTCTCTATAAAAAGTTCAAATGAAAGTTCATTTCCATTTGCAATCTCACCAAAAAATTCAATTCTATCTTTAATAAAATTCGTTAAATTTATTTCCTGTTTGGCGTACTCTATTCTGTCTTTTTTAACCATATACTCTAGATCATTGTAAATATTATAAATTATTTTAGCTCCAGCTTCAATTTTTCCAAGATACTTATTTTTCCCATATTTAAGATTGTAAAGATCTATATTGATAATAATAATTCCAAGCGGTGTATTGATTTCATGGATGGCATCTTTGATGAATCGATCTTGCTTTTCTACAATTTCAAGTGCATATTCTTTCGCTTCTAGAAGCTCAGATGTTCTTTTCTCAACCTTTAATTCAAGATTCTTATTGAGATCTTTTAGACTTTCATTCATAGTATTGATATGATTTGCAACATCTGAGAACTCTTTAAAAGTTACAGATTCAACGTCAATCAGACTCAAATCTTCAGAAGCAGTTTGAATTAACGAGATATCTTTTTCAACAACATTCATAAAATATCTATAAAGAAATATTCCAGCAAAAAATAAAATAAGAATCAAACCAAACGTAAATGAAAAATAATGAAATAGTTGTCTTATATACTCATTTTTCTTAACTTCAATCATTTGATTTATATCATCAAGATAAACTCCACTTCCAATCATCAACCCTAGTGGAGAATAAGAGATAGCATAGGATATTTTTGGCGATGGTCTATTTGTGGTTGGCTTATTCCAAAGATAATCAACATAGCCGCCGTTTGGTTGTTTTGAAACTTTTATAAGCTCATAAATTACTCGTTTTCCATTTAGGTCTCTAAAATTTAAAAGATTTTTTCCGCTATTTTCTTTCAAAATTGGGTCAGCTATATTTATTCCATCAAACGTATAAATAAAAATATATCCTGTTTTATCATCTTCATTACGCATGTTTTCAATAACTTGTCTAATCTCATCTTTTAAAACATTGAGTGGTTTATTTTTATCTTGTTTATATTTATAATCGATATATTTTAAGGCTCTTTTTGTTTCTTGCTCGATAAACTTTTTTTGTGACTTAATGTAATCGGTCTCTAAATGTTTTATATCTTGTAGATATTGATAATAACCACCAAATGCAACTGAACCAACAAAAACAACAAGCATAAAAATAACAAAAAATAGACCAAAAAGATTTATTTTTCGTAAACTTTGATTTTTTAATGACCTTAACAAATAATATCCTAATTAATTATTTTTCAAAATTTTGTCAATTGCAACACTACACATAACCAATCCAAAAGAACCGGTAACACCCATAAATGAACCTTTTTCTGAAACTCTTGGTATTTCACTACTCCAGATAACTTTAAAATTCTTATCGAATCTTTCTTTTTTTAGCAATGTTCTTATTTTTCTCAAAAATGGATCATTCGTAGTTTTCCAAAGAGAAATATATTCAATCTTTGTCGGATCAACTTTTTTAGCACTTCCACCGGAACTAATTAGCTTTTTGTAATATTTCTTTATCAATTCAACTTTTGGCTTAACATCATCAATAGCATCAAGAATCAAGTCATATTCTTCAAGATCTGTATTTTGAACCCATTCTACGTCGATTTTTTGGTTGATTTGCTTGATCCCTGGATATAATATGGATAGTCTATTAACTTTGCATTCACCCAAAGCTTCACTTCCTATTTGTCTATTTTGATTTGTAATATCATAAGTGTCAAAATCAACTATTGTAATATCCGAAACTCCACTTTTGTAAAGACAATCAAGTGCAAAACTTCCAACTCCACCTACTCCCAAAACTATTATTTTGCTGTTTTGTATTTTGTTAAAATCATCTCCAAAAAGCATCTTGCA
>CAIJNA010000185.1 GCA_903821805.1 uncultured Campylobacterota bacterium
AAATTAGTGAAATTTAAATCAGATCTTACACTTATTGATGGTGAAAATTCATTTTTACTTGAAAAAAGAATAGCACTACTAATAGCAATAAGCAAAACAGGAAGTATTAATAAAGCTGCATCATTGGTTCCAATGAGCTACAAAACGGCTTGGGATGCGATTGACATTATGAACAATCTTTGCCCTACTCCTGTTGTGATAAAAGAAACTGGCGGTAAAAATGGAGGTGGAACATCACTTACTAAGTACGGTAGAAACCTTGTTGCAACATATGAAACAATCCAGATAGAACATAAAAAATTCTTAGAAAACTTATCTCTTATTACAGATTTTAATAGTGGTAGTTTGAAATTATTTAGGAGGTTTGCGATGCAAATAAGTGCGAGAAATCAACTTGCAGGGAAAATTGAATTGATTGAACGCGGACAAGTTAATGTTAGTGTTTATATTAAGTTAAAAAGTGGATACACAATGGTTAGTGTTATTACTAATGGTGCTATTGATAATTTGGATTTAAAAGTTGACGATGATGTAGTAGCAATATTTAAATCAAGTTCTGTTTTGATTACAACTGAAACCGATCTCAACATTAGTGCTAGAAATAAACTAACAGGAATAGTTGACAAAATTCATTTAGGGGAAGTAAATTGTGAGGTAATCGTTAATATTGGTGGTGATTTAATTGCCTCTGTTATTACTAAAAATTCTATCGGGACACTAGATATAAAAGCTGGAGATATTGTTACTTGTATCATAAAATCAAGTGATTTGATGATTGGTAAGTAAACTACCAAATCAAAAAAACTAATAATAAACAAAAAGGGAAAAGGTGAAAAAATTATTAAGCACAACACTTTTAGTGTTAAGTTTAGGTAGCAATTTATTAGGAGACAAGATAGATGTTTTTGTAGCATCTAGTGCAAAACTAGCAATGATTGAAGTTACCAAAGAATTTAAAAAAATAAATCCACGTGATGAGATATTATTATCTTTTGGTGGAAGTGGAAAAGCATATGCTCAGTTTTCAAATGGATTTGCATATGATATTTTTATGTCTGCAGATAGTACATATCCGGCTAAAATTCTTGCTGATGGAATGGCAAATACAAAACCTGAAATCTATGCACTTGGTTCAGTTGCACTTTATTCTAACAACAAAGAACTTATTAAGTTAGGTATGAATGCACTAAAAAGTGACAAAGTAAAACATATTTCAATTGCAAATCCTAGGCTTGCTCCATATGGTGTAGCAGCAATGGAGATTTTGACAAATTATGGATTAAAAGATACAGTTGCCAGTAAAATTGTAATGGGTGACAATATTGCTCAAAGTGTTCAATTTGTAGATACTGGTGCTGCTGACATTGGACTTGTTGCATATTCACTTCTTAAAGAAACTCAACCAAAAGGTGAATATTTACTAATAGATAAATCAAAATATGCTACTCTTGAACAAACTTTTGTTTTAACAAAACATGCTCAAGGCAAACCACTAGCAACAAAATTTGGAGCATTTATTGTTTCAAAACAAGCGAAAGCAATTTTTAAAGAATATGGATTTGACACAAAATGAATACACTAAGAGGAACTATAATATCAATAAAACATGAAGATAGTTTAATGCTAGTTTTCATTGATATTAAAGGCCAAATCTTTAGTTCACTTATCTTAGCTAATGACAATGATAAGTGGATTGAAGTTGGTAGCAATGTTGACGTGCTCTTCAAAGAAACAGAAGTTATGATTGCAACAAAAGAATCTTTGGTAAGTGCAAGG
>CAIJNA010000186.1 GCA_903821805.1 uncultured Campylobacterota bacterium
TTAATTTCAATTTCATCGTCGGAAATCCGCTGTCGTGTTGTAGTTCCAACATCACATGAACAGCTAGAACAATGTTGTTTATTTGGAATTGTAGGATTTGTGATAGCAAAGAAAATCAATAATGCTTCATTTGATATATATTTAGAACAAGCAAAAGCAAAAGCAAAAGTTATTGAACTTGAAGCAGAGAATTTATTAAAAGACGCACGAATTAGTGCAAAAAAAGAATTTGAAATAGAATTTAAAGAATCAAAAAAATTAATTGAGAAAAAAGAAAGAGAGATTAATTTCCATCTTGAATTAGAATTAGAGAATATAAAAAAAGATAAACTTGCAACACTAGAGTCAAAAGCTAAAATCGAATCTTTACGAAAAGGTTTAGAAGTGCAAGAAAAAGACTATCTTAAAAAGCTTGATAAGATTATTAAAGTTTTAGAAAATGCAAGTGGCTTGACCAAAGAAGAATCAAAAGAAATAATGATCGACTTGGTTAAAGACGATTCAAGAGATGTTGTAGCTTCAATTTTTAGAAAAGTTTACAAAGAAGCTCAAAAAAATTCAAAAAAAGAAGTTCAAAATATATTGTCGCATGCAGTAACTAGGTATGCTGGGGAGTTTGCAGCTGAAAGACTAACTAACAATATATCACTTAAAGATGAAGAAACAAAGGGGAAAATTATCGGCAAAGAGGGTAGAAATATCAAAACACTTGAAATGTGTCTTGGTGTTGATATTATTATTGGTGATATCCCAAATACAATTACGGTAAGTAGCTTCAATCTCTACAGAAGGGCTATTGCTACTAAAGTTATTGAAGAACTTATTGAAGATGGAAGAATCCAGCCGGCCAGAATTGAAGAAGTTTATGCGAGATTAAAAAGTGAATTCGATTCAGGAATTCTACGAGAGGGTGAAAATACTATTCTTGAACTTGGTATAAAAAAAATGCATCCGGAACTAATAGAGCTAATAGGCCGATTGAGATACAGGGCTAGCTATGGTCAAAATGCTTTAGCACATACTTTGGAGGTTGCAAATTTAGCCGGTCTGATAGCTTCGCAGCTCGGAGGAGATACTGTTCTGGCTCGTAGAGCAGGACTTTTGCATGATATTGGAAAAGCATTGACTCATGAAATGAAAGGTAGCCATGTAGATATTGGAGCTGATTTATGTAAAAAACTTGGCGAACCGGAAGAGGTTATCAATGCTATCTATGCCCACCATGGTCACGAAGAAGCTAACAGTATTGAAAGTGCTGCAGTTTGTGCTGCTGATGCTTTAAGTGCTGCTAGACCAGGTGCTAGAAGAGAAGTCCTTGAAAGTTTTCTAAAAAGAGTTGAAGAGATTGAGGAAATCGCCAGCAGTAACATAGGTGTTATAAATGCCTACGCAATAAACGCTGGGAGAGAAATAAGAGTTATCGTGAATGCTAAACTTGTAAATGATGATGAGGCTATTTTGCTAGCAGTAAAAATTGCTCAAAGCATTGAAGATAAGGTTCAATATCCTGGTGAAATTAAGGTCAATGTTATAAGGGAACTTAGGGCAAGTGGATATGCTAGATAATATAGAAAAAGGTAAAAATTGAAAACAACATTAACAACAAAAATTATTGCAGGAATTTATAAAGGAAAATCAATAGAACTACCATCCCTTGAAACAACAAGAAGTAGTAAAAATATTTTAAAAGAATCTTTCTTTAATGTTTTGCAATATGATGCAATCGATACTATTTTCATCGAGGCTTTTGGCGGAAGTGGTAGCATCGGCTTGGAAGCCTTAAGTCGTGGAGCAAGACATAGTTATTTTTGTGAGATTGATAAAAAGTCATACAAAATCTTAGAAAAAAACTGTAAAAATATTGATTCTGAAAAATCTACAGCAATTCTTGGCGACACATTTGAGGTTCTACCAAAATTAATCAATAATAGTTTAAAAAATGTTCCTATAGTTGTTTATATAGACCCACCATTTGATTTTAGAGAAGGAATGGAAAATATATATGACAGAACATTTAATATGGTTGAGTCTTTTGAAAATGCGAATATCTTTTTAATTGCATTTGAACACAAATCTGACTTAATTTTGCAAGAACAAATCGGCGATTTTATCAAGTACAAAGATAAGAAATTTGGCAATAGCTCGTTATCATATTACAAAAGAATAGACGAAAAATAGATTATTAGCATGATAAGATTCTATATCATACTTCTTGCAATAGTTATTTTGTTTATATTTTTTGGAAATCTTATTTATACTGTTTCTCCATACGATTTGAATCCATCTATGATTTTAACATCACCATCTAGTGACCATCTTTTTGGTACAGATAGACTCGGAAGGGATGTTTTTGCTCGTATTATTGAAGGTGGACAAACCTCCTTAATTATAGGATTCTTTAGTGCCAGCTTAACATCACTTATCGGACTACTAATTGGAATTACAGGCGGTTATTTTAGAAGAAAGATAGATATATCTGTTGTTGTACTAATTGATCTATTTCTTACATTTCCAACTTTTTTTTTATTATTAGCCCTTGTTAGTTATATTGATGCATCTTTAATTGTCTTGATTTTCATATTGTCAATTACAGGTTGGATGGGTATGGCAAGATTAATAAGAAGTGAAAGTTTTTCCATAGGGAATAAGCCATATATAAAGATTCTGAAGATAGGAAATGTTTCCAATTTAAAAATAATTTTTAAATATTTCACTCCAATATTAGCTCCAATTTTTTTAGTTTCATTTACCTTTGGTGTTGGCGGAGCAATTCTTGGAGAATCTGCTTTAAGCTTCATTGGGCTTGGAATTAGCTCGCCAGATATAAGTTTAGGAACAATTCTAAGTGACGGAAAAGATGTTATGGATATTGCACCATGGATAAGTTTTTTTGCTGGATTGTTTATCTTTTTAGTAACGTATTGTCTAGTGCAAATATCTGATTACATACAATATAAGACGAGCAGTAGAGATACATATTAGCTCCCAGTCTCTATTATTTAAGCTTTTATCTGTTATAATACCTGATCAAAAATGCAACAGCATTGGAAAATCCAAAACATAACGGTCGCATTGTTAATTAAATTAAGGAAAAATATATGGAAAAGATTATAGATATTATTGATAGTATTGCTTATGAAAAAGGGCTTAAAACAATAGAAATTGAGGAAGCTTTAAAGGAATCTCTTATTAAAACTGCCGAAAAAATGATTGGTGGAAATTTGGTATTCGATGCAAGTATCAACAGGGAAAAGAAAAAATTAAATCTTTTCCAAAAAATTGAAGTAGTTGCAAATGATGATATTAAACTTACTGGAAAAAACATTGTTAAAGCTGAAGATAGTGATGAGGAAATAGAGATAGAAGTTAATATTGAAAACTATATCAGTCACGAAGAAGCACAAAAACTTGATGATGGACTTGAAATAGGGGATTTTTTAAATTATGATTTAGAATTTGAATCTATGGGAAGAAATGCCGCAACAATTCTTTTTAGCAATCTTGAATATAGACTTCAAAGACATATAGAGGAAAATCTTTTCAAAAAATACAATTCAAAATTAGGCAAAACAGTTACTAGTTCTGTTACAAGTGTTGATAGATCTGAAAATACTTTTATGGAAATCGGTGAAGTTAGAGCTATTTTGCCAAGAAAAAATAGAATAAAAGGTGAGAGCTTTAAAGTTGGAGATTCATTAAAAGCAGTTGTTAAAAGTGTGAAAGTAGATAAGCAATTTGGTTTAATTGTTGAAGTAAGCAGAACGAGTCCTAAATTTTTAGAAAGTTTGCTAGCGCTTGAGGTTCCAGAGCTTAAAGACAAGAGAATTACTATTGAGGCCAGTGCTAGAATACCAGGTGTTAGATCTAAAATTGCAATTTCATCATCTGAGGCAAATATTGATCCTATTGGCGCAATAGTGGGAGTTAGAGGGGTGAGAATTAATGCAGTTAGTAAGCAATTAAATGGAGAAAATATTGATTGTATTGACTTTAGTCCTATTCCAGAAATTTTTGTAAGTCGTGCAATGAGTCCAGCAATCGTTAATAGTGTAAAAATTGAAAAAAGTACAAACTTTCAAGAAAAAAGCAAAGCCATTATCACTATAAATTCTGATCAAAAAGGTAAAGCAATTGGTAGAGATGGATTAAACATAAGACTTGCATCTATGCTTACAAACTTTGAAATAGTTGTAAACGAAGTTAATGTTGACACTCCTGTATCTAACGATGAAGCAGCTAAAATTAGCGAAGAAAAAGCAAAAGATGTATCAAGCTTGGAAGCATTATTTAAATAATGGCTCAAATGTTTATCTACGATAGTGTAAAAAAAGAAAAATTACTTTTCGTACCGCAAGAAACCAATAAAGTAAAAATGTACGTTTGTGGGCCAACTGTATATGATGATGCTCATTTGGGTCATGCTCGAAGTGCTATAGTTTTTGATCTTTTACATCGAGTTTTGAAAGCAAATGGATATCAAGTTACTTTTGTGAAAAATTTTACAGATATAGATGATAAAATTATTCATAAAATGTCAAACACTGGGCTATCTTTAGAAGACATTACGGAGTTTTATATAAAAAGCTATAAGGGTGAAATGGAAAAATTGAATATTTTGCCTTCAACTATTGAGCCAAAAGCAACTGAAAGTCTTCAAGCCATGACAAGCTTAATAGATAGTTTACTGAACAAACATAAAGCATATGTATTGAGTGATGGAATTTATTTGAAAACATCATCTGATAGTCAATACGGCGAGATATCGCATAGAATTAGTGATGATTCATCTGTATCCAGAATCGAAACAAATAATGAAAAAGAAGATCAGAAAGATTTTGCACTTTGGAAATTTAACACTAATGTTGTTAGTTATCATGCGCATTTTGGAGATGGTCGTCCCGGATGGCATTGTGAATGTAGTGCAATGATTGACAAGCATTTGAGTGATAAAAATTTACCATTTGCGATCGATATTCATGGTGGAGGAGCAGATTTACTTTTTCCACATCATGAAAATGAAGCATCACAAACCAGATTGGCTTACGGACAAGAACTTTCAAAATACTGGGTTCATAATGGTTTTGTAAACATTGATGGTGAAAAAATGAGCAAATCACTAGGGAATAGTTTTTTTCTTAAAGATGCATTACGTGAGTATAATGGAGAAGTCATAAGATTTTACATGTTGACTAGCTATTATAGATCAGATATGTCTTTTAATAATGATGATTTAGAAGCAAGTAAAAAACGATTAGATAAGCTATATAGACTTAAAAAAAGAGTTTATGGAATTGATCACAATAATAATGTAAAAAGTTTGGATTTTAAAGAAAAAATTTTAAACGCATTAAATGATGATCTAAATACATCTATTGCATTTGCTACAATAGATGAATTTGTGACTTTTTCGAATGAGAAATTGGATTTAAATCCTAAAGATAAAATTCTGAAAGAACAAATTATTGATGCTATTTCATTTGTGAATGAAATTTTAGGAATTGGATTAGAGGACTCGTATGAATATTTTCAATTTGGGATAAGTGAAATCGAAAAAAATTTAATTAATAACCTTATTTCAAAAAGAACAGAAGCTAAAAAAATGAAAAATTTTGCACTTTGCGACTCAATAAGGGATGAGCTTAGTGAAATGAAAATCGGCATAATGGATACCATTAATGGTACGTTATGGGAAAAATTGTAATTAAAATAAGGAGAAGGAATGAAAGTTACTGTACCTGCTACAAGTGCTAATTTAGGACCAGGTTTTGATACTTTAGGATTGGCTTTAAACATCAGAAATAAAGTGATCATAAAGCCTGCTAAATTTAATAGTGTGTCTTTAAAAGGCGAGGGTTCTGGTAATCCTAAATTAAAAACAAACAATATGTTTATTTCAACATTTAATGACTTTTATGACAATTTGTGCAGTACAAAACAAAATTTTAGATTTGAATTTATAAATGAAATCCCATTGTCTAGAGGTCTTGGAAGCAGTAGTGCAGTTATTATTAGCGCTATTGCTTCTGCATATACGATTTGCGAGATGGAAATTGATAAACAAAAACTATTAAATTTAGCACTTAGTTATGAGTCTCATCCTGATAATATTACACCAGCAGTAATGGGTGGCTTTACTGTTGCTACTGTTCGTGATCATGAGGTGCATTATATTAAAAAAGACTTACCTGATAGTTTAAAAGCTGTTGTTGTTATTCCAAATAGACCAATTAGTACAAATGAATCAAGAAAAATACTTCCATTTAAATATTCAATTGAAGATACAGTTTTTAATGTTTCTCGTAGTTCCCTTTTGACAGCAGCATTTTTTAGTGAAAATTGGCAAATGCTAAAAGAGGCCTCTAATGACAGAATGCACCAATATTACAGGATGAAACAAATGCCAGAATTATTCGCGGTTCAAAAAATGGCACTTAAAAATGGTGCTCTTATGAGTACATTATCTGGAAGCGGATCAACTTTTTTTAATATTGTCCATGCTGATGATGCAAAAATCTTATCTACCATATTAAAAGAAAATTTTCCACAATTTAGGGTCTATACTTGCGACTTTAATAATAGTGGCGTGCAAGTAGAATATTAAGAGTAGTTTGGGTACAATCCGTGAATTTGAAAAATAGACCGATAAGAACATGTATTGCCTGTAGAGTTAAATCTGAGCAGCATACAATGTTTCGATTACAATGTAATGATAAGATTTTACTCCCGTTTAGTGGTAAAGGGAGAAGTTTTTATCTTTGTGAAAAATGTTGTGAAGATGTTAAAAAGTCGGTTAAATCACTATATAGACAATGTAAAAATAAGGCTGACTATGAAGAGCAGCTCAAGGAGATGATAGAAATATGGAAGACAAAGTAAGCATAAGAGAAATAGCAGAAGAATCAGGTGCAACACATGCAGAAGTTATTGCAAAGGCAGCGGATTTATCGATAATATTAAAATCCCCTCAAAGCAAATTGACATTTGAACAAGCAGAAGAAATTGTGAATTATATAGTAACTGGTAAAAGTGATAAAATAAAAGCAACAACTGAGAGCTCAAATGTAAATACTACTACAGTAAAAAAAACAGAACCTAAACAAAAAGCTGAAGTTAAAACAGCTTCTGTTACTGAAACTGTTAATGCTCCAGATGAAGAGATTGCTCAAATTGCTAAAGTAATTATTGATCACGCTGATGTTGCTTCGGAGCCTATTGTTGAAGATTCTATTCAGGATGTTAAACAAACACAATCGATTGCTGAAGGTGAAGCGCCATTAAAACGTGGAAAACTTACTATTGTTAAGAAAAAAAGACCAACAGATAATATTTCAACAGAATCTTATGATCAGCCAAAAAAACAGTCAATGAAATCAATGAGTGAACTTTTTGGAAATACTCCAGAGGCTAGGGAAGATAATGCTCAAAGACAAGCTCAAAAAAACAAAAAAACTGTAAAAAAAGTAGCCCCTAAAGCACATTCTAATGGTGCAAAAATTGAAGTTTTTGCTGGCGGTAGAGATGCATTTAAAGAAAGCGATGATTCAATATTGGGTGAAGAAGTTGTTCTGTATGATATGGACTTATTGGAAACTTCTAAATTTTTACAAGACACTCCAAAGCAAACAGAAAACATTAGAACTACAAAACCATCTGCTTTTGGAAATGTTCCAAGAGGTCTAAAAAGATCAACTAAGAAAAAAAGATATGTTAAAAAACTAGAATCAGAAGATGTTACAAGCGTAACAATTCCAGAAGAATGTAGAGTATATGAATTTGCTGAAAAAATCGGAAAATCTACATCGGATGTTATTAGTAAATTATTTATGCTTGGAATGATGGTTACAAAAAATGATTTCCTTGGAAATGACGAGATAGAAATTCTTGGTGAAGAATATGATATTGAAATAACTATTAAAGATGAGCTTGAAGAAGTTAACTATGAGGGTACGTATGATGATGAGGTTACAGACGCTTCAAATCTTGTAGATAGACCACCTGTTGTTACTATAATGGGACATGTTGATCACGGTAAAACTTCACTTCTTGATAAAATTAGAAGTAGCAGAGTTGCAGCTGGTGAGGCAGGCGGAATTACACAGCACATATCTGCTTACACAGTTACTAAAAATGGAAAAGAGATTACTTTTATAGACACTCCAGGACATGAGGCATTTAGCTCTATGAGAATTAGAGGTGCTAATATTACTGATATTATTATTCTTGTTGTTGCTGCCGATGATGGTGTTAAACCTCAAACTATTGAATCTATAAGAGCAGCAAAAGAAAGTGGTGCACCAATTATCGTTGCTGTAAATAAAATAGATAAACAAACAGCAAATATGGATATGGTAAAAGCTGGTATGGCTGAGCATGGTATCACGCCAACAGAATGGGGTGGAGATTATGAATTTATAGGAGTTTCTGCATTAACTGGCGCAGGAATTGAAGATTTACTTGAAAATATTCTTATTCAGTCAGAGCTTCTTGAGCTTCAAGCAGATCCAACATCTTTAGCAAAAGCTACTGTAATTGAAGGATTAACTGTAAAAGGACGAGGAGCTGTTGCTACTGTTATTGTTCAAAATGGAACTTTAAGAGTTGGGGATAATATCGTTGCTGATACTACTTACGGAAGAGTTAAAGCGCTTCTTGATGATAGTGGTAAATCAGTAAACGAGCTCGGATTAAGTAAGACAGGTCAAGTTGTAGGACTTAATGATGTTCCAAATACAGGTGTTTCTCTTGTAGCACTAGAAACAGCATCAGCTGCAAAAGAAATTGCAACAACAAGAGCTGAGCATGCAAGAGCAAAAGAACTTAGTAAATCAACAAAAGTTTCATTAGAAGAGATGTCAAATCTTATTGCAGAAGGTAAAGTTAAGTCATTGCCGGTAATCATCAAAGCTGATGCTGGTGGAAGTTTAGAGGCTATTAAGGCAAGTCTTGAAGCTATTAAAAATGATGAAGTAAAAGTTAAAATAGTAAGCAGTGGAGTTGGTGGAATAACTGAGGCTGATGTTGCTCTTGCAAGTGCAAGTAGTGATTGTATTATTATTGGATTTAATGTTAGACCTACTGGAACAGTGAAGGTTAAAGCAAAATCAGATGGTGTAGAGATTAGAACTTATAGTATTATTTATAACCTAATTGATGAAATCAAAGATACACTTTCTGGAATGATGAGTGCAATAGTTGTTGAAGAAAATACTGGACAAGCACAAGTTAGAGAAACATTTGTTGTGCCAAAAGTTGGAACAGTAGCTGGATGTATTGTAAGTGACGGAAAAGTTGTAAGAGGTGGAAAAGCTAGACTAATCAGAAATGGTGTAGTAATGTTTACAGGCCACATAGATTCACTAAAACGATTTAAAGATGATGTTAGAGAAGTTGCAAATGGATTCGAATGTGGAATCATGTTTAAGAAATTTAATGATGTTAGAGTTGGGGATTATATTGAAACATTTATAGAGCATAAAGAAGCTCAAACTGTATAATAAGTAGAATCATGAAAGATAAAAGTATAAATCTACAAAGAACGGAGTCTTTACTAAAAGAACTTGTACCCGAAGCATTAGGTGATTTAAGTGATTCAAGAATAAATTCTCTAACAATTACAGATGTTAAATGTAAAAATGGAAAGTATGATGCTAAAGTTTATTTCGATGGCAATGACTTCACTCCCCAAGAATTAAAAGAGATCAGCAAAGCACTTTATGTTGCAAATAGTAGAATAAAATCATATATATTGAATTCAACTGGTTGGTATAAATGCCCTGATTTTACATTTATAAATGACACCAATTTGCAATCAATCAATAAACTTGAAGAGTTATTTGCAAAAATTAAAAAAAATGATTAAGAGAAAGATAGTATGGAATTAGAAGAACAAATAAAAATTGCGGTTGAAGGTTGCGGTGTAAAGCTTTATGATATAGCTCAACTAAAAGAGCATGAAAATAATATTTATAGAATTTATATAACATCTTCTGATGGCGTATCTCTTGATATGTGCGAAAATGTTAGTAGAATGATCGCTCCTATCCTGGATGTTAATGAGCCTATGAGAGGAAAATATTTACTTGAAGTTAGTAGTCCTGGGATTGAGCGAAAATTAAAGAAATTAGAACATCTTCAAGATTCAATAGGTGAATTTGTACGAGGTAAGCAGTTTGAAGTTGGAGCTTTTAAAGGTAAGCTTTTAAGTTTTGACGATGAAAACAACTTTACTTTCTTAAGTGAAGATGACCGAGAAGAAGAAACTTTTACTATTAATTATAAAAATATATTAAGTGCTTCAACTTATTATAATTGGTAAAAATAAAAAGATTTAAAGCATAGTGATATGAAAAATATCTTTATGCAACATGCAATTGATAAAGCATGGCGCTACCAATTACTAACATATCCAAATCCTGCAGTTGGAGCTTGTGTAACTAAAGACAATCAGATTTTATCTATTGAGGCACACAAGGAAGCTGGCTTCCCACATGCGGAAGTTTTAGCACTTAAATCCGCATTTCTTACTAAATATCAAGATAAACAATTAGAATCATTGATCTCATCTTTGGATATACATAATTATTTAGTTGACAATCACAATAATTTCTTTCATGATTGTGAAATTTTTGTTACTCTTGAGCCTTGCAATCATTTTGGCAGAACACCTGCATGTTCAAGCCTTCTCAAAGCCATTGGTATCAAAAAAGTTTATATAGGCTCATTAGATCCAAACAACAATGCTTCTGGCGGAGTATCTACGCTCATTGATTCTGGAATACCCGTGGAAACAGGAATATTAAAAGAAGAAAGTGACAATTTATTGATCCCATTTGTAAGATGGCATTTAAATAGTTTTATATTTTTTAAATTAGCAATAAGAGAAGACGGGAGTTGCGATGGAGGGTATATAACATCGCAAGATAGTTTAAATTTTGTTCATGAAATAAGGTCCATGCTAGATCTTCTTGTAATTGGCGGTAATACTGTTAGGATTGATAGGCCAAAGCTGGATAGTAGATTCTCAAAAAAAGATGAGCCAAGTGATGTGCTAATTTATTCACGAAAAAAAGATTTTGATCAGACGATCCCTCTTTTTAGTATCCCTAATAGAAGAGTTTATATTTCAAATGACCTTAGTATTTTGAAAAATGAGAATATGAGATTTATTATGATTGAGGGTGGTTTTTCATTGCTTGATATAATTAAAAATAACATAGATATGCTTGTTTTGTTTGTGTCGCATAGAGATCTTGTAAAATCCAAGTTCAATATTGATGAGCTTGGATTTAAAACAATTTACTCATACATGATTAATGAATTCGATGAGCTATTCTTTTTGATAAAATAATTCTTATTTTCTTAGCGAATAAAAACTATAATTTACTTTTTATTCTTACTTGTGATTCTGGCTGAAATAATTCAATGGCTTTGTTTACAA
>CAIJNA010000187.1 GCA_903821805.1 uncultured Campylobacterota bacterium
GAGCAAAAAAAAGAGATCACTGCAAAGACAACAACAAAGATACCGGATACTAATGTAAAGCCTATAACTCAAGAAAAGATAGATGAACCACTTGCTAAAAATGAAGATATAGAAAAAAAAGAACCAACTAATACACCAAGCAAGATATTGAATAAAGACAATTACTACAAAAATCTTACACCATTCTTTTACGAAGATCAAGTCTCACTTGTTGATGAAATTGAAAAAAGACAAATTATTCTAAAAGATGGAACGGCACTTGAGAGATTTGGAATAAAGTTTTTTAAAAATAGTTCAAATGAAATCCCAACTTCTGGTGTTCCTGATGATTACGTTTTATCAACTGGAGATAGTTTAAAGATATCAATATATGGTTTGAGTGAATATGATGGAGAGCTTGAAATAAACAAAGATGGAAAAATTATTATTCCTCAAGTTGGAGCGCTAAGCATTAGAGGTCTTAAGTATAAAATAGCAAAAGCGACTATTTTCAATAAATTAAGTTCAACTTACCCAAATACAACAATAAATATAACAATAGGAAACACAAGCCCTTTTGCAGTAAGTGTAGTGGGTGAAGTGAATAAGCCAGGACTATATACAGTCAATGCTCTATCGAAAGTTAAAAATGCTTTATTTATGGCTGGTGGAATAAGTAATATTGGGAGTATGAGAGATATACAAATTAAAAGAAATGGAAGAGTTGTAGCTACATTTGATTTGTATGATTTATTAAGAGGTGGAAGAGATAATGGAGATGTTTACCTCTATCCAGGAGATGTTATTTATGTGCCAACGGCTACAAAACAAGTTTTTTTAGATGGAAATGTCAAAAGCCCAGCTATTTATGAACTTCAAAATAATGAAACCTTACAAGATTTAATTAGATTTGCAGGGGGACTAAATAGTGACTCAACAAAAACTGTAAAAATATTTAGAAGTGAAAAGGGTGTTCGAACACTATTTGAAGCTAAACTAAACGAAAAAGTTATTCTTCATGATGGAGATAAAGTTATGGCTGGAAAGATTTCTGATGTTACAGATAATCTTGTTTATTTATACGGAAATGTATATAAAAATGAATCAATTTCTATTTCAAAAAGGGAGACAGTTGGAACTTTGATGAATAAATTGATTTCATCATATGGTGTAGATAAAGTACTTATGTCAAATACAGATATGGGATATTTTGTAGTGAAAAGAGTTGATGAAAAAACACTTGAACATAAAATATTATCTGGGAACCTTCTAGAAGCAATTAATGGAAATAAAAAATTTGATGTTGAATTACAAAGTGAAGATAAAATATTTTTCTTTAATAAATCAATTACACAAGATATACAATACATTATTATGAATGGCGAAGTTCTTAGGGATGGAAAATTGAAATATTTTGATGGCATGAAATTAATTGATGCAATAATGGCTGCTGGCACAAAGAATGAATCTGATTTGCATAAGATTAAGGTTTCAAGAATACTTCAAGATAATACATACGATATAAAATATTACGATAAAGAAAATGCACAAATGGTTGAATTAAAACCTTATGACACAGTGACTATTGGTAATCTTATGACAAATGATTTTCCAAAAATTGGAATAAATGGTTCAGTGATTACCGGAGGTACGTTTAATTATTCGAAAGATTTAACAC
>CAIJNA010000188.1 GCA_903821805.1 uncultured Campylobacterota bacterium
GATTTTCATGTTAAATCAACAACAGAAATTTTATCAAATCTAACGACTCATGGTTCATTTAATAAGGTCAAAGAAACATATAGATTAAATATGATTCTTTCTAAAATTCTTTTAAAATCACACATGAATTGGATTGCTTATTCCTATTATAAAGACAAAAAGCTAATTTTAGGTGCTTATGGTCATATTGGTCAAAGTGAATTAAATATGCAAAAGTATGTTTTGCTAGAGAATCTCAGAAAAATAAATAGATATAGTGATATTGTAAGTGTTAATATTTTACGGGAAGAAATCGTTAAAGATCAAAATATATCACATATTAAAAGCACAATCATGACAGAGAAAAGCTATGGAATTTTCGATAATAATATTACAAACAAAATGCAATTCGATATTGTAGAGAGAATTAAAAAGAATATTAGAAAATAATTTTTTTCATTATGTATTAAGTAAAGCGCTAAAAAACATTCATTAGCTGAATCATTCAAACAAAAGTTTAGTGCTTTTTGGTAGAATAATGAAATCAAAACAAAAAGGATTATTTTATGGCAAAAGTTAAAGAACACAGCTTTGACATTTCAGCAAAGCTTGACATGTCAGAAATGAAAAATGCACTTATTCAGTCACAAAAAGAGATCGATACAAGATATGACTTTAAAGGTATCACAAAAGATTACGATTTAAACATTGCATCAAAAGTGCTAACATTGCTTTCTGTGAGCGATAGTAAAATAGACGCAATGAAAGATATATTAATTTCAAAAATGAACAAAAGAGGAGTTAATATCAATTCTCTCGAGGAAGTTAAAAGTGAAGACGCAAGCGGAGGAAATAGAAAATTTACGTACAAAATAGTTGATACAATTGAGTCTGATGAAGCGAAAACGATTCAAAAAGAAATAAAATCACTAAATTTAAAAGTAACTGCCGTTAATCAAGGCGATGAGATAAGAGTTAGTAGTAAAAATCTTGATGATTTGCAAAAAGTTATTGCTCACCTAAAAAGCTTAGAATTAAAAGCACCATTAGTTTTTGATAATTTTAGATAATTAAATAAAATAAACCAATAATAACCATTATCAGCAGAAATCATAGAATAAATAAGGACAGAATAGATGTTTAAAAAAAGTATAAAAGCGTACGAAGAAGCAAAAGTTGTAATTCCAGGTGGAGTTGACAGTCCAGTTAGGGCATTTGGTGGTGTGATTGGAACGCCTCCATTTATAACGAAAGGAAAAGGAAGTTATCTTTACGATGTTGATGGAAATAAATATCTAGATTTTGTTCAAAGCTGGGGACCATTAATATTTGGTCACTGCAATAAAGATATTGAGAAAGAAGTTATTAAAACAGTAAAACTTGGTCTTAGTTTTGGTGCGCCAACTGAGCTTGAAACGGAACTCGCAAATGAAATAGTTGAAATGTTCCCACATGTTGATAAAGTAAGATTTGTAAGTAGTGGAACTGAAGCAGTTATGAGTGCTATTAGGTTGGCAAGAGGAGTAACTGGAAAAAATGATATTATTAAATTTGAAGGTTGCTATCATGGCCATAGTGATAGCTTATTGGTAAGTGCCGGAAGCGGAATGGCTACTTTTGGGGCACCAAGTAGTCCTGGTGTGCCAAGTGATCTTACAAAACATACTTTACTTTGTGAATATAATAATATTGAACAATTGGAGAAATGTTTTACAGAATCAAATGATATTGCATGTTTAATTATTGAACCAATTGCTGGAAACATGGGACTTGTACCAGCAAAAATCGAATTTTTACAAGCTTGTAGAGTATTATGTGATAAATATGGAGCATTGCTGATTTTTGATGAGGTTATGAGTGGATTCAGGGCTTCAATGCATGGTTCTTTCGGAATTAACAATATTAGAGCTGATATTATTACTTTCGGAAAAGTTATAGGTGCAGGAATGCCAGTAGGCGCTTTTGCCGCAAATAATTTTATTATGGGACATCTAAGTCCTCTTGGAAAAGTTTATCAAGCTGGAACATTAAGTGGAAATCCAGTTGCAATGGCTGCAGGATTAGTGAGTCTTAAGAAAATAAAAAAAACAAAAGATCTATATGTAAAATTAAATGAAAAAGCAAAAGCATTAGTTAGTGGTTTGCAAAAAGTTGCTTTAAAAAATAATATTCCTCTGCAGGTTGACACTAGGGGAAGTATGTTTGGGTTCTTTTTTTGCGAAGTTGCTCCAACTAATTTTAAAGAAGTTGGACTTTGTGATTTTGCTAGATTTGCAACTTTCCATCATGAAATGTTGAAAAAAGGTTTTTATTTTGCCTGTAGCCAGTATGAGGCTGGATTTATTTGTTCAACAATCACAAACAAAGAAATTAAAGCAACTATTAAAGCAGCAGATGAAGTTTTTAAGGCTATGAATAATGGAAAATAACAACAATAAAATTAGTCAAAACAATTTAGCTGAAGAGGCCAAACATGAAGCGCAACCAAGACACAAAGATAAAATTGAAGCCTTAGATAATCTTTCTTTAGGAATTTCTATAGTTGTAGCTTTAGCTCTTGGTGTAGGACTAGGTATTCTTTTAAAGAATTGGACAGGATATACTTGGACGCTATGGCTTGGAGTTTTATATGGAATTTCAGCTGCTGTTTTAAATGTATATAAAGCTTACAAAAAAGCCAAAGCATCTTTAGATGAGCTCGCAGATGATCCTAAATATAAATACCAAAGAGAACATGGAATTAATAAAACTGATGAGAATTAGTGATATTTTAAAAATATTCGTTTCTATTAACATTATTGCTTCTTTATTTACTTTTATTGTTTTTGGTTTTGAGATTTTTTTAAATATCCAATTTGCTTTTATAAGTTCATTTTTTATTATTGTTGGTTCATTTATTGGATATAAAAATAATATTCTAAAACAAAGTGAAGTATTTAGTAATGCTTCTGATAGAGACATTATTGATGATATTGATGATAAGTTTGATCTTTATGGTGAAATTAATGAACATGAATTAAGTGATGAGGATATTAAACAAATTATCCAAGAAGAAAAAGATAAAATAAAAATCAAAGATTCTTTTGTAAATACTATAAAAAGCTTCCGCGCGACAACATCTATTTATAGAATTTCTGGATATTTAGTTTTAATAATTGGCTTTTTTTATCTTAATAATCACAATTTATTAAATGCAATAGCATATTTATTAGGTTTTTTAATAGTCCCATTAATGGCTTTAATTGTGAATTTAAAATATATTAAAAGTTAGTTATAATCGCCTAAATATATAACTTAATGATTACAAAAAGGAAAAAATAAATTGCAAGAAAATATTAGAAATTTCAGCATCATTGCACACATCGACCATGGAAAATCAACTTTAGCAGATAGAATAATTCAAGAATGTGGTTCTGTGACAGCAAGAGAGATGACAGCTCAAATGATGGACACAATGGATATTGAAAAAGAAAGAGGAATTACTATCAAGGCTCAATCTGTTCGACTTGATTATGTCAAGGACGGACAAAATTATGTTTTAAATCTTATTGATACTCCAGGACATGTTGACTTTTCTTATGAAGTCAGTAGAAGTTTGGCTTCAAGTGAAGGTGCTTTGTTGATTATAGATAGTACGCAAGGTGTTGAAGCTCAAACGATTGCTAATGTTTATATTGCTATGGAAAATGATTTAACTCTTTTGCCAGTTGTAAATAAAATCGATCTTCCATCTGCTGATCCAATGAGAGTGCTTGAAGAGGTTGAAGATGCAATTGGAATAGATTGTACTGAACACAATCTTATCAGCGCTAAAACTGGTGTGGGAGTTAAAGATCTTATAGATGCTATTGTTGATAGAATTCCTGCTCCAAAAGGCAATGAAGATGCACCAACTAAAGCTCTTGTATATGATAGTTGGTTTGATAATTATTTAGGTGCTTTGGCCCTAGTAAGGGTTTATGACGGAAGCATTAAAAAGGGACAAAGTATTAAATTGATGAATACTGGTGTTTCTCATCAAGTTCTTGATCTTATGTATCCTCATCCACTTCACAGAAAGAAAACAGTTGAAATTAAAACTGGTGAAATAGGAATAGTCGTTCTTGGCTTAAAAACAACAGAAGGGATAGCTGTTGGTGATACAATGACAGACTTGAAAAATCCAACAGAGATAGCAATTGACGGATTTGCTCCAGCAAAACCTTTTGTATTCGCAGGTATCTATCCTATAGAAACTGATAAATTTGAAGATCTGAGAGAAGCTCTTAATAAACTTAAGATGAATGACAGTTCTATTTCATTTGAACCAGAAAGTTCTGTTGCGCTAGGAAGTGGATTTAGAACTGGATTTTTAGGAATGCTTCATATGGAAGTCATTAAAGAACGGTTAGAGCGTGAATTTGATCTTGATTTGATCGCAACTGCTCCTACTGTTATTTATGAAGTATTACAAACAAATGGTGAAACAATTATGATACAAAATCCATATGATTTGCCACCACCAAATAAAATAACAACAATAAATGAACCATATGTAAAGGCAACAATTCTAACGCCAGATGAATATCTTGGTAATGTTATAAAATTATTAAATGACAAAAGAGGAATCCAACTTAAACTGGACTATATAAATCCTACGAGAGTCAAACTTGAGTATGATATTCCAATGAATGAAATTGTTATGGATTTTTATGATAAATTAAAGTCAACAACAAAAGGCTATGCTAGCTTCGATTATGACATTATTGGTTTTCGTCCAGGAAATCTAAAGAAGCTTGATGTTTTAGTTGCTGGAGAACCTGTTGATGCATTAAGTATTATTGTTCCAGAAGAAAAAGCACTTTCTCGTGGAAGAATTTTTGTTAAGCAATTAAAAGAATTAATTCCAAGACAATTGTTTGAGGTCGCAATTCAAGCAAGTATTGGAAGTACAGTTATAGCAAGAGAAACAGTAAAATCTATGGGAAAAAATGTTACTGCTAAATGCTATGGTGGAGATATTACAAGAAAACGAAAGCTTCTGGAAAAACAAAAAGAAGGTAAAAAAAGGATGAAATCAATAGGAAGAGTTAATGTGCCACAAGAAGCATTTATGGCTGTTCTTAAACTTGATGCATAAGGTAAGGTCATGAGCAAAACGCATTTACAAGATTTTATAGGTTTCGGAGTAGCTGGTAATTTTGCCAATCATCTTGTTCAAGCAGGAGAAGCTAGTGACTTTGTAAATATCACAACAATTGAGGAAAATGCTCCAAAAGGAATGTTTCCATTTTATTTACCAAGTAGTGAGACATTTTTAGGAACTTATCCTCTGTCAAATAGTGAAATTATTTATCCTAAAGATATTGCAGAAGGTAATTTGCAAATGGAACCAGAAGTAGCTCTCATTTGCGAGGTTATTTATCAAGATAATAAAATTATAGATTTAATACCAAATTTTTTTACAGCTTATAATGATTGCAGTATTAGAAAACCAAATGCTAAAAAAATAAGTGAAAAGAAAAATTGGGGCGAAAGTACTAAAGGTATATCTTCACAGATAATTCCTATAGATAAATTTGAAATTGGTGGTCTTATGGATAATTACTATATTGCATCTTTTCTAAAAAGAAACAACGAATTCCATACTTACGGAGAAAATAGCGCAGTTTTAACATACAATTATTTTTATGGTAAGTTGAAAAATTGGATGATAGACAAATTAAA
>CAIJNA010000189.1 GCA_903821805.1 uncultured Campylobacterota bacterium
CGGGTGGAACATCTCTGACTGCAAAGACATTTACTAAATACCCTGCAATGATATAAACATTAGAAACGAGCGGTTTTGAGAGCATACATAAGTCTCAAGAAGTGATAGGGCTAGAGAACTTACAACTGCTTTTGCAAATCCTGATTTTGACGAATTTGAACAAAAAAAGAGTAAAGTAAACCTAGCAACAATGACACAATCTGATAAAAACTTGCCGCTTCCCGTGATGTTTCCAAAAGAAAGTCCGAAAAATACTTTATCAGAAGTTATTTCTAGAAGTGGCTTATCACAGCTTCATACAGCAGAAACAGAAAAATACGCTCACGTAACTTTCTTTTTCAACGGAGGCGTTGAGGATTTATTGGAAGGTGAAACAAGAACTCTTGTGCCAAGCCCAAAAGTTTCAACTTATGATTTGCAACCTCAAATGTCAGCTTCTGAAGTTGGTCTAGTTGTAAGAGATGGAATGGATAAAGGTGAAGATTTTATTGTTGTAAATTTTGCTAATGGTGATATGGTTGGTCATACTGGAGTTTATGAAGCTGGAATCAAGGCTGTCGAAGCCGTTGATGCTGAGCTTGGGCTAATACTTCAAAAAGCCAAAGAACAAAACTATAATCTTTTGATAACAAGCGATCATGGAAATTGTGAAATGATGAGGGATGAAGCCGGGCACACCCTTACTAACCATACAGTTGGGGATGTTTTCTGTTTTATAGTTGCTGATAATGTTACAAAAATAAACGATGGCGGATTAAACAATATAGCGCCAACAGTTTTAAAACTTATGGGATTAGAAATACCAAAAGAAATGGATGAACCACTTTTTTAATGCAAAAAAATACATTCAAAGTAAATACTTTAAGAATTAAAAACAATGAAGATATTTTATTGGATATAGCATTTGATATAAAATCATCTGTAGCGCTTATAGGTGAAAGTGGAAGTGGAAAATCACTTACACTAAAAGCTTTACTTGGAATGCTTCCATCAAATTTAAATGCAGAAAGTTTATTTAATAATAATTTCATCACAAATGGAAGTGAAACTGAACACATTGGATATGTTCCACAAAATCCATTTACTTCATTATCACCTTTAACAAAGATCAAAGATCATTTTTTGTGTTCCCACCAAAAGCAAAAAGAATTATTAGAATTGGTTGATATGGATATTGATAGTCTAAATAAATTTCCAATGCAGTTAAGTGGTGGGCAACTTCAAAGGATAGTTATTGCATTATCTTTAGAAAAGAATCCAAAGCTGTTGTTACTTGATGAGCCAACAACAGCTTTGGATTCAACGAATAAAAGAAATATTTTAAACCTCTTGAAGTCGCTACACTCTAAATTTGGATTTAAAATGTTATTTGTAACGCACGATATCAATTCCATAAAAGATATTTGCGAAGATATACTAATATTACAAAATGGAAATATATGTGAATCCGGAAAAACAATGGAAGTTTTATCAAATCCAAAAACAAACTATACAAAAAATCTTATAGAATCAAATTTTACAAACAGGGAGTTTAGAGTTTAATATGCGAGAAACAATACAAAAAAAACTAACAACATTCGGAATGATACTTGGTATTATTTTTTTAATGTGGCTACTTTATGTTTTAAATCAAATTAGAATAGATGTAAATAAAGTTGTGGACTACAATCCTGAGTTAACAACACAATTATTTGATAAAAATAATAAATTGGTAGCAAATGTATTTGAAAAAGAAAATCGTTACTATGCGCCTTTTAAAACGATGCCAGCTCAACTTATTGAATCAATAGTTGCTGTCGAAGATACTGACTTTTTTGAACATGGCGGAATAAATCTTGAAGCTATCAACCGTGCAATTATTAAAGATATTGGTCACATGGGACTTGTTGAGGGAGCTAGTACATTAACTCAACAACTTGTAAAAACTATGCTTCTAACAAGAGATAAAAAATTTACAAGAAAATTAAAAGAAGTTATTTTAGCTTTTAGAATTGAATCATTACTAACCAAAGAAGAAATTCTAGAGAGATATTTGAATCATGTTTATTTTGGCCATAACTATTATGGAATAAGAACAGCCTCTTTGGGTTATTTTCACAAAGAATTAAATCAATTAAATCTTAAAGAGATTGCTATGCTAGTTGGTCTTCCTAAAGCTCCAAGCTTTTATGACCCAACTAAAAATCTTAAATTCTCACTAAGCAGAGGAAATCAAGTTATTACGAGATTAAAAACATTAGGATGGATCAATGAAAAACAATTCAACGATGCTATTAATTATGTTCCTATAGTTTACAATGAATCAGCAACTCAAAATAAAGCTCCATATGTTGTAAACGCTGTTCTGGAAGGTTTGCAAACGAAATACCCTGATATAAGAACAGGTGGTTACAAAATAAAACTTACTATTGATTTAGGTGCCCAAAAAATTGCTGATGATGCACTACAATTTGGATATGACAGTATAAAAGGAAGAGATCAACAAGTTAACACAAGTAAAAGTACTTCTCAAACCCTAAACGGTGCAATAATCGTTTTAGACAATGCAACTGGTGGAATTATGGCCTTATCTGGTGGAGTTGATTTTGCAAAATCATCATTTAATAGAGCAATTCAAAGTGTTAGACAACCAGGAAGTGCTGTGAAACCATTTATATATCAAACTGCTATTGAAGCTGGTTACAATTCTCAAAGCCCACTGGAAGATATTGAAAAAACATTTGAATACAAAACAGATAAAAATGTTGTAAAACAATGGAAACCAAAGAATTATAAAAATGAATACAAAGGTATTATAAGTTTAAGAGAAGCACTTGTCCATTCAAGTAACCTTGCAACAATTAATCTTGTCGCAAAACTTGGCCTAAACAATGTTTATAAAAATTTACAAAATTATGGATTCACAAAAATGCCATACGATATGTCAATAACACTTGGAAGTTTTGGTGTTACGCCTCTCAAATTAAGTGAAATGTATACAATCTTCTCAAATAATGGAAAAAAAGTAACTCCTTATCTTGTTGAACAAATAGAACAAAAAGGTAAATTGATCGAGAAAGCTACTGTCAAAGAACAATATGTGACTTCACCGGCTCAAGCACTTAAAATGACGTCTATTTTAAAAGATGTTGTTGGTTATGGAACTGGTACTACAAGTGCAGTTAGCGGAATAGACATAGCTGGAAAAACTGGTACTACAAATAATAATATGGATGCTTGGTTCTGCGGATATTCTCCAACTATTCAAACTGTAGTTTGGTTTGGAAATGATGACAATAAACCGATGAGAGTAAGTGAAACTGGTGGGCGTGGAGCAGCGCCGGTTGTTGCTTATTTTTATAGAAATTGGATACAGGTTCATCCTGAAACAAAACGACATTTTGATTTTCCAGTAAGTTCAACTTCTTCAAGTACCGACAATAATGAAACAAGTGCTCCAGAAACAGAAGAAACATTAAGTCCATCTAACGTTGAATTCTAAACAGTATAATTCGCACACTACAAAAGGATAACAAATTATTTTATTAAATCAATCTACAAAAGAGCTATTTAGCTCTTTTTGTACTACAAATAACATCACTGACATGGAAATCGCTATTAAATACTTTACTGTATTTGGTGGTTTCGACATTAAAATTAACACTGAAATTCCAATTGAAACATTGATCGAAGAACATATCTTACGAAAATATACTCAAATCAGAAATGAGGTGCATTATCTAACCGGTGGATATAGTGTTGAGCATGCTATATTAACAGGAATTGCACTTGGTGACCGTAAAACGACAACAGCATTTAAAAGAGCTCATGTTAGTTTTGAAGAAGGGATGAAGTGTATTGAAAATCTTATTGAAAGACAAATTATAGAATCAGAATCATCTCAATTTTTTATAGTTGGAAAAAGAAATGAAAGTAAAATTGCAAAAAAATTATTTTTTCCTGTACCTTTCTTGAGATTCTGGTTTGCATTTATTTCGCCAATTTACAAGGGGATAAAAGATAGTGATTTTAAAGAATTTCAAACAAAATATGAAAACAAAATTGGAGAATTTAGTGACTTTATGTTTGAGGAATTGTCACTAGTATTTTTACAAAATCATATTGTCGAAGACAAAATAAAACAAATTGGTAAATATTGGGATGAAAATATTGAATTCGATTTAGTTGCTTTGACTACGCAAAATAAAATTATGGTTGGAAATTGTAAATACACAAATAATAAAGTAAAAAAAAGTGAACTTACTAAAATGACTCAAGATTGTGAAACAGCTGGAATAAAACCTGATGTTTTAATGCTATTCTCAAAAAGTGGCTATTCAAGCGAATTAAAGTCTATGAAAAATGAAAATCTTAAACTTTTTACAGTTAAGCATTTGAAGCAGTTGGTTTAATCTACAAAGCATAATCAAAACTACAAATAGGGTTTAATTCAATATTAAATCTTTATTGGATAATATTTTTCTCTAAACAAAAAGTAACAATTTATCTTCTTTTGAACTAGCTCTAAAGAAGATAAAATAAAAATTAAAGGAGCAACAAGATGAATCAGACTTTCAAAAACAAAAATAATAAAACTATAGCTATCTATTCACTGCTCCTTCTTCTACTCTTCTAATATTTTTGAGTTTTTCGGCTCAAATTTTCCGATTTTGAATACAAACATAAATAACACAAGTAACTAAAAGGGTACAAAATGTCAAACATAATAACAAATGATAAAAAAATAATAATTTTCGACACAACATTAAGAGATGGGGAGCAAAGTCCTGGCGCATCAATGAATACTAGTGAAAAAATACAAATAGCACAACAATTAGAAAAATTAAGAGTTGATGTTATTGAAGCTGGATTTGCTGCGGCTAGTCATGGAGATTTTGATGCTATTGCTCAAATTGCATCTGTAATACAAAATAGTCGAATATGTTCTTTAGCAAGAGCTTTGGATCACGATATTAAACAAGCTGGTTTAGCTGTAGAAAAAGCGAAAATGAGCAGAATTCATACTTTTATTGCAACAAGTCCTATACATATGCAATACAAATTAAAAATGACTCCAGATGAAGTTATCAAAAGAGCTATTAATGCTGTGAGTTACGCTAAAACTTTTGTTGATGATGTTGAATTCAGTTTAGAAGATGCTGGAAGAAGTGAAATTCCATTTATGAAAGAAATTATTGATGCTGTAATTGAAGCTGGTGCAAGAACTATTAATTTACCAGATACTGTTGGTTATAGATTACCAAACGAAATTTTTGAGATGGTTAAAACATTAAATTCACACATAAATAATAGAGCAATCATTTCATTGCACAATCACAATGATTTAGGCTTAGCTGTTGCTAATACTTTAGCTGGGATTAGTGCTGGAGCAAGACAAGTTGAATGTACAATTAATGGATTAGGTGAACGAGCTGGAAATGCTGCTATGGAAGAAATTGTAATGATTTTAAAAACAAGAAAAGATATGTTTGATGGTTATGATACAAACATTAATACAAAAGAAATTATGAAAGCTAGTAAATTAGTTGCAACTATTACTGGGATAGAACCTCAGCCAAATAAAGCCATTGTTGGTAAAAATGCATTTTCTCACGAAAGCGGAATTCATCAAGATGGTGTTTTAAAATGTAGTGAAACTTATGAGATTATGAAGCCTGAAGATATTGGAATTGAAAAAAATAATTCGATAGTTTTAGGGAAACATTCTGGCCGTGCTGCTTTTAAAGATAAATTATCATTAATGGGAATTGATAATTTAAGTGATGAAGAGATAAATAAAACTTTTGAAAGCTTTAAAGCGATTTGTGACAAGAAAAAAGATATTACAGATGATGATATTAGAATGATTATAACAAATGAAAAATTAGTTACGAATGTAACTTACGAGTTGGTTTCATTGCAAATTGCAAGTTGTTCTGCAGGCGTTCCTAGTTCTGCTGTTTGCATAAGATTTGAAGGTAAAGAATATACGGATGCTGCTATTGGAGATGGAACTATTGATGCAATTTTCAAAACGATAGATAGAATAACTGGATACAACGGAATACTAAATGATTATAAAGTAAAAGCCGTTAGCGAAGGTCAAGATGCATTAGCAAAAGTAACATGCAGTGTAACATTTAGCAATGAAAATCCACCGATGATAGGTCATGGACTTAGTATTGATACAATGCTTGCAAGCGCTAGTGCTTATATTAGTGCATTAAATAGTTATTTGTCAATGAAAAATTTACTTTCTAAAGAAATGACTCACAATCTTTAAAATGAGTGACTTTCTTGTTAGATTAGCTTACAGAATAGAGGGCTCTAGAACACACCACAAATTTAGAGCTTTTCTAACAGACATATTAGAAAATCATAATTCCAAAAATAAAAAAATCTTTGATGCTTTTATGATTTTTA
>CAIJNA010000190.1 GCA_903821805.1 uncultured Campylobacterota bacterium
ACATAACACTTAAAACACTTAAAGAATCAAAGGCACTACTTGATGGTCTTGATGTTGTTTTGATTGATAAAATATAATAGAGGCTGTAGCCTTTATTATGCCGTAGCCCAACAAAACAAAACCATTAAAATAAGCAAAATATTATGACAAGTTAAGCCAGAAGGATAAATCGTAGTGGTCTAAGTGCGATAAAGAAGAAATAGATATTGATGAGTGTGAACTCATAAATATCTATCATCAAACAAGAAATTACTGGATGAAATTGTTAGGCTATAGGGTTATCTGTAGTACTCTCGTTACTATTTGTTGATGCAGTAGTTCTAATTTCGTAGCTAAGTCCTTTTTTGACATACTCTACAGGGTAAAAGAAAAATGCTTTAAAAATAATATTTATTTTTGCATCTGAATCACTCACTTCATTAAATAATGGAAATGAAAATCCAACCACTGAGTCATTTTTTGGGGTAACAACAAATTCTAAGTTTCTTAATGCTTTGACCATATTTAAAGTTGATTTGAAATCTTTTGGCATAAGATTCTGAAGAATATTTCCATCCTTTTCTTCTTTTTTTACAGCATAAAACAATGCGCTCAAAGATTCTTTATGAATAGATTTCTGCCAATTAATTTTACAACTAGAGTAATGATAAACACTACTTTGGTGAAGCAATGGATTTTCCTTTTCTCGTCTCATCGTTTCTATTATTTGTAAGAAATTATTTTTTCCTCCAAATTTTGTAGCAGTATCTATCAAGATATTATGTATTGTCTCTTTTTGTTCTTGTTCTAGTCTGTAAAATTCCATGTTCTTTCCTTAATTTATTCGATGCTGTGAATCTTTATTCACACACTTTATTCTAGCGGTCGAACTTTTAAATTCAAGAGCCAATCAAAACAAAATCACAAGATTTTGTAGCCTATACTATTGAAATATTTCCTCAAACTTTTTCATTGTATCTTCAATATTTTTAACCGTTCCGCTGATATCTACTTTTTCAATTTTATTCGTTTTTGGATAATTTGAAATAATCTTATCAAAGTCCATTACCAGTTTGTCCAAATTTGAACCACTTATTTGAGGAATGTTGTATTTTTCCAACAAATGTAATTCACCTTTGTATGGCTTTGTATGTCTTGCAAAAAATACTGGATGATTTCCGCTTGCAAGTGACTCTAAGGCTGTATGCACACAAGAAGTAAGAAGATATTTTGTTCCTTTAATGAACTTTTCATAATCTTCATCTTCATATATTTCACTAAAATATGGAGCCAATTTCTCATCAGTGCCAAGAAAAAAGTAGTGACCAAGAAGAATTGGAATTTGACTATTTTTACAATCTTTTGTTAAATCTAACATTTCTGCTTCATAGTCATCATCAGCAAAAAAGAAACCTTTTTCGTTAATTTTTTCCGATGGACTAAAATATGTATCATCTAAAATATCATAAGGAATATCGACTCCAACTTCAAGAAGAATTTCACAGAAATCTTTCATGTATTCTCTCATTGTTTCACTTGGCTCGAAAGAATCGAAGATTAAGATATCTTTTCGTCTCATCATATGTGGAAGATTTCCTATAATATCAACGCCCAATCCTTTTTTTACACCCAATTCGCTTTTCGCAAAACTTGCTGCCCTATAATCAGCAGTTGCCAATAGAGGATCAAGATGAGCTAATTCTTTATAAATAGCGGAACATCTTCTAATGTTTTCCATTCCGAAATTATGTCCACTTCTTGCGTAAATATATATATTCATTTTAGTTATCCATCTTTCCAATAGCGCAAGAAATAAAACTCTTCGCCGTTGTAGTTATTTTTTCGATTGTATTTAATTCATCTGATACAAAAGGATAGCCCAAGCTTTTAAGCTTTATTTTTAAGGAATTTATTTGATTTTCTTCAATATTTATAGTAATTTGTCGCGGCATAACTTCAAGATTAACATTGATTTCACCGAATTCAGCAAAAAGCTCTTTCTTTAAAGTGTTTGCGCAACCACTACATTTTACATTTAAAATCTCAAACGTTTGATTCATTTTTTTCTCGCATTGATATTTAAATGTAAAATATCAATTGCACTTGGGGTAATACCACTTATTTGACTAGCATTAAAAAGTGTTTTTGGTTTACTTATTGATAACTTTTGAATTATTTCAGTTGAAAGTCCCGGCAATTTATCATAAATAAAATCATCTGGTATTTTTAAATCTAACATTTTTTTCATTTTCTCAATTTGTTTTTGTTGCTTCTCGACATATCTGAAGTATTTAGCTTCTGTTAAAATTTGCTCTTTCAAATAATCGTTAAGATAACTCAAGCTTGGAACCAAAACATCAAATTTAGAATTAGTCATAGTACTTCTACCAACAATATCGACAAGCAATGTTCTGTCGCCTATTTTGTCCTCTTCGATACTTTCAAGGATCTCTAGATTTTCTTTTTTTGGCGTAAACCATTCGTTTTTCATAAATTCAATAGCTTCTTGGATTGTATTTTTTTTATGAAGCATGTTGTTATATGTAGCATCGCTTATTAGGCCAAGATTATATCCATACTCCATAAGTCTTAAATCAGCACTTTCTTCTCTTAGAAGAAGCCTATATTCAGCTCTAGATGTAAACATTCTGTATGGTTCATTTGTCCCTTTAGTTACCAAATCATCTATTAAAACACCTATATAGCTCTCATCTCTTCTTAGTATGAAAGGTTCTTTATTGTCGCATGATAAACTCGCATTTATACCAGCTATAAGACCTTGAGAAGCAGCTTCTTCATAACCTGTAGTTGCATTTATTTGGCCAGCTAGATAAAGATTTTTAACTTTCTTTGTCTCAAGAGTATGGTGAAGCTCTAGTGGATTAACATAATCATATTCAATAGCATATCCATATCTTACAATTTTTGCATTTTCTAATCCGATAATTGAGTGAATCATTGATTTTTGAACATCTATTGGCAAAGATGAACTTAGACCATTTATATAATATTCTCTTGCATCTGATGTTTGGGGCTCCAGAAATAATTGGTGTCTATCTCTTTCGCTAAATCTATTGACTTTGTCTTCAATGCTTGGGCAATATCTTGGGCCAGTTCCCTCTATTTGACCAGTAAACAATGGCGCTCTATCAAAATTAGAACGAATTGTATGGTGTGTTCCTACGTTAGTATATGTTATATAACAAGGAAGTTGCTCAGGATTAAATGTATTTTTATTTGTTCGAAAACTAAATGGTGCAGGTATTTCATCCCCACCATGTGCCTCCATCACGCTAAAATTTATTGAATTTCTGTCTAGTCTAGCAGGTGTTCCTGTTTTTAATCTTCCAACATCAAGACCTAATTCTTTTAATTGTAGCGATAGTGTAGTTGATGGGAGCTCCCATGCTCTTCCTGCACTATATTGGTTTTCACCAATATGGATTAAGCCTCTCATAAAAGTACCAGTAGTAAGAATTACTTTTTTACTTGCAAATACTTCTCCAAGTTTTGTCACAACTCCGCTAACTTCATTATTTTCACAAACCAAAGAACTAACTTCGTCTTGATAAACTTCAAGATTTGGTGTATTTAGACAAATATTTTGCATATATTGTCTATATTTATCCATATCTATTTGTGCTCTACTTCCTTGAACAGCGGCACCTTTTGAAGCATTTAGTATTCTAAATTGGATTCCAGTTGCATCAGTACAAAGACCCATTTCACCACCTAGTGCATCAAGTTCTCTAACCAAATGGCCTTTTGCTAATCCACCAATTGCTGGGTTACAACTGGCTGCTCCTATTTGCTCTACAAGCATTGTAATGAGTAAAGTTTTTTTACCCATTCTAGCACTAACTAAAGAAGCTTCAATCCCTGCATGTCCTCCACCAACAACAATAACATCATACATCTAAATGTACCACATCCTTTGCATGATCTTCAATATATTTTCTTCTAGGTTCAACTTCGTCACCCATAAATAGTGTAAATGTATCACTTGCAGCTTCTGCATCTTCTATAGTTACTCTTAATAATCTTCTATCTGTTGGGATCATTGTAGTTTCCCAAAGTTGGATAGGATTCATCTCCCCAAGACCTTTATATCTTTGTATATATGCTCCTTTTTTAGCACTATTTTCAATCTCTTCAAGGACTTTAATAAGATCTCCATCAACAAATAAAGACAGATCTCTCTCATTTAATTTTTTATAAAGATACGAAGCTTCTCCAAAATAAGGGCTAGCAAACAAATCTTCATCAATAATAAGCTCTTCTAGTCCATTATTAGTTTGAACAAAAATATGTATTTTCTCTTCATTAATTGTTTGACTTAAAATATTGTAGCCTTTAAGTTTTATAAAGCTTTCGATTTCTTGGAATAAAGCATTATTTTCCATTCCAACTAATCTATCATTTTCTACAATAAATCTAATAACCTCAATAAGAGAATATCTTTTTTCTAAGTTATTCAACATGCTTCTATATGATGAAACAATTTTGAACATATCTAGTAAATCGTTATAGCCCATTCCTTGGAACTCGAATCCATCAAGTCCATGTTCAATTAAGAAATTACTCAATGCAACATCATCTTTTAAATATGTTTCATTTTTGCCTTTTCTATACAGGTAAAGTGGTGGTTGTGCGATATATACATATCCTGCTTCAATAACTGGACGTAAGAATCTAAATAAGAATGTTAAAAGAAGTGTTTGTATATGACTACCATCTACATCAGCATCCGTCATAATTATTATTTTATGATATCTAACTTTTTCAATATTAAAATCTTCCCCAATTCCACTTCCAAGAGCTGTAATGATATTTTTAATCTCTTCAGATTTTAAAATTTTATCAAGTCTTGATTTTTCAACATTTAAGATTTTCCCTTTTAGTGGTAAAATTGCTTGAAAAACTCTATCCCTTCCTTGTTTTGCAGAACCTCCAGCAGAATCCCCTTCCACCAAATAAAGTTCAGTTATTGTAGGGTCTTTACTTTGACAGTTTGCAAGTTTTCCAGGAAGTGTTCCAACACTCATACTGTCAGTTTTTCTTGTTAATTCTCTAGCTTTTTTAGCTGCTTCTCTACCACGTGCAGCTAAAAGTGCTTTTTCCATTACAAGTTTTGCTTGAGCTGGGTTTTCTTCGAAATATTTATCTAAAACATCGCCAGTTAATTTTTGACAAATTGGTCTTACATATGAGCTTCCAAGTTTACCTTTTGTTTGACCTTCAAATTGTGGTTCTGGAACTTTAACACTAATTACAGCTACAAGTCCTTCTCTAACATCTTCTCCAGAAATTTTCGCATCTTTATCTCTTGCATTTGCATTATCTTTTAAATACTTTGTAATAGCTCTTGTAAGTCCAGCTTTAAATCCAGCTTCATGTGTTCCACCATCAATAGTTCTAATATTATTTACAAAAGAATGTGTTTTTTCAACATAAGTTGTGTTATACATTAAAGCAATATCAACCTCAACATCATCTTCTTTTGTAGAAAATGCTACAGCATCAGTTATTGGTGTAGCTTTGTTTAAATCTTCAACGAATTGTTTAATACCACCTTCAAAATGATAAACTTCTTTTTTTCCTGCTCTTTGATCTTCTAATATTATTGTGATAGCTGGATTCAGATATGCAACTTCTCTAAATCTTCTAGATAATATTTCAAATTCAAATACACCAACTTCAAAAATTGTTAAATCTGGTTGGAATTCAATAATTGTTCCTGTTTTTTTTGTTGTTCCGATAACTTCCAATGGTTTAGTATAAAGACCTTCATGGAATTCTTGATAATGGATTTGTCCACCTCTGTGAATTGTCATCTTAAGTTCACTAGAAAGTGCATTTACAACAGAAACCCCAACACCGTGAAGTCCACCAGAAACTTTATAAGTATCTTTATCAAATTTACCACCAGCATGAAGAACTGTTAATGCTACAGTTGCTGCACTTATTCCTTCTGTTGGATGAATTGCAGTTGGAATACCCCTTGCATTATCTTTAACAATTATTCCATTCGTATTAGTAATAGTAACACTAATAGTGTCACAAAATCCTGCCATGGCTTCATCTATTGAGTTGTCAACAACTTCATAAACAAGGTGGTGTAAACCATTTGTATTAGTATCACCTATGTACATTCCTGGTCTTTTTCTAACTGCTTCTAGTCCTTTTAAGACTTTAATATTTCCTGCTCCGTATGCTGTTTGTTCGTTTTCTATCATTTCAAATCCTTGGTTTTGTTATCTTCTATAGTATTACTGGCATAATAATTGTCGTGAAATTATTATCTTTTAATGCGAAAGGTAATTTTGTTTCATTAAAGCCTATTTCAAATTTCTCATGATTTGATGTGCTTAAGAAATCTAGTAAATATTTACTATTTACAGCAAAATGAAACGCTTCTGGTATATCTAGTTTTTCTTCAATTTGTGTTTTTGCTTCATTATCTTCATCTAAGCTTTCAAAAATAATACCATTAGGTTTAAATGTTAACTTAATGTTTGGTTTTAGAGAAGTTATTAGTTTAAT
>CAIJNA010000191.1 GCA_903821805.1 uncultured Campylobacterota bacterium
TCAAAAAATATTTACCAGAATTGAGGAATCAGTCGGCGAAAAATATACACAAAGAAAATCAAAAAGAAATTGTAAATATTAAATTATCGAGCAAAAGCGCCATTGAAGTATTTAAATACGCAAAAAATTCGAATTAGAACATTTATTCTATAATAGAACTCCATTTCTTAGATAATAAGACACAGGAAAATATGTAACAAAAGTAACATAAAGACATATAAAGAAAAATGAAAAATTATAATAGAATCTTTTTTTACCGCCAATCATATTTGAAATAATCAGTGCAATGCCAAAAAAAGTTCCTAAAAATAATGATATATACAAAAAATAGCCTATATAGAAATATTCTTTTTGCAAAATACAAAATGGACAATGATGAGTCGGTAGCTCATAAATATATGGACTAAAAAACATGATCAAAGATAAAATGGAGATTGTTATGAAAATTATATTTAAAAAAGAATACATATAGTCATGTCGTTTTAAAAATGACACGAAAAGCAAAATGAAACTCAAATAAAATATATAAAGATAATTCCAAGTATCTATTTCAAACAAAATTCCTAAATACGATACTGAAGCATTTGAAAAAAGAGAGCCACAGCAAACTGCAATTTTAGTTAAATCAATACTTTCAAACATAAGAAACTCAAGAATTATTTCAAAAATTATTGAAATTGATGCGACAATCAAAAAACTAAATTTAAACCTAGTAAGTCTCAAATCTTTAAATTTTAGATCGCCATAATGTATAATGAGCCAAAAACCAAAAAAGTATAAATTAACTAATTTGAGAATTAAAAGGGGTATTCCATAGCTGCTAGAATCTATAACTCCTGCACTACACATTGCTCCAACAATAAGATCAGATAAACTATCAAGGGAATATATGAAAAACAAAAACAAAGGCAATTTTATAAAAAAAATATATTTTACAATTGTCGACACCAAATAGCTTTGTTTTTCCAATCCGTACTGGACCTGTGAATTTGATGCAAAATTCCACTTGAGAACTAAATTCGTACTTATAGTTAATGATATAAACAATAAAATGAAAAAAATAAAATCAATAAATAAAATAATTTGAACATTCGGGATTAGTAACATCTAGATTATTTTTCCATTTTTAATCTCGATAATTTTATCGACTATTGAATTATTAAAAAACAATGGGTCATGTGTTGCTATTATTATTGTTTTATTTAATTTTTTCAGTTCGCATAAGTTTTGAATAAATTCATTTGAAAGTTTCTCATCAAGGTTTGCGGTTGGCTCGTCAGCCAAAATAATATCTGGATTGTTTACCAAAGCTCTTGCAATAGCAACTCGTTGTTGCTCTCCGCCAGATAATTTGCGAACCATAATATCTTTTTTATCAAGAATATCAAAAAGTTTTAGTAAATAATCCAACCTACTAGCCACATAATCTTCGCTTGGATTTGTGGGAATTAAAGGTAAAACAATATTTTCAGTAACCGTAAGACTTGAAATAAGATTATATTTTTGGAACACAAATCCTATATTGTCAAGTCTGTATTGTGATGAGAAATCATCACTGAGTTTTGAAACCCGAGTATCACCTACAACAACTTCCCCACTTGTAGGCCTAGTCATATTTGCTAAAATAGATAGTATCGTGCTTTTACCGCTTCCGCTTGCGCCTTTCAAAACAATAGTTTGGCCTTTTTTAATACTAAAATTAATACAATCAAGTGCCAATATTTTATGTTGATTTTCTGTATATATTTTGGTAATATTTTTAAATTCGATCATCTGAGTACCTCATCTGCTTCGCGCAAAGAAGCTCTCCAAGATGGAAAAATTGTAGCAGCAATATAAATCGGGACACATATAAAGAAAATAATTATTATGAGTTCCAAATTCAATACAAATGGTAAATTAAAATCTGGCTTCATATTTGAAAACCCTAAAAATAAATCTTTTAGTAGTGGTGCTTTGAAAATATAGACATACAAAAATGATAAAATTAATCCAAAGCAAAAAGAAAAAACTGAAATAATTGAGCTTTCATAGAATTTCCATTTTAAAATATCATTTGTGCTCCATCCTACTGCTTTGAGAATACCGATTTCTTGTTTTTCTTCACTTAGCAACGTGCTACTTCTGTCGTATATAATAATAAAAAAAGTAAACAATGAGATAACAAAAAGCGCCAAAAATATACCGCTCTTGTAATTAAACATTTGCTCATAGCTTCTTTTTAGATCATCTCTGGTCGTAACTTTGCAATCAGGATAAAGATTTTTTATTTTAGTAGCTATCGGTCCGATTTCATTAATATTTTTAACCTTTACAACAATATCAGTTGCCATTGTTTTGTTAACATCAAGAATCTCATATGCTAAAGTTTTTGACATTAGAATAATATCATTGGTTTCCAAAGTTGTATCCCGATCAAAAGTATCTAGAATCTCTACATGCTTTGTCTTTCCATCTTTTAGTATGAAATTAAAAGATGTATCAAAATAGCTTTCCTTTAATAGTTTTGATACACCTGAACCGATAATTACACTATTATTCATGTCGTAAAAATTATGCTTGGATGAAATCTTTTTCCATATACTTTTGTATTGCTCTTCAAATTGGTCAATTCCAACAATAGTAAAGTAGACGTCTTTGTTTGGAAAATAATAATATCCCCATATTCTAGTATTTACATAAGAAATACCATCAATTTGAAGTAGTTCATCAATCTTATTGTTATTGATTTGAGTCATTCTTCCATTTTCAATTTGCTGAACAGTAATTTCTGGTAGACTAGAAACGGTTGATAATGCTTCGTTTCTTAGACCGTTTGAAATTTGAAATATTGAAGATATAAGAAATACTAAAAGTGAAAATACGACAACAATGAAAATATTCTTTTGCTTTTGTCGCCAAACGGATTTTAATGCAAAATCCAACAAATAAAAATTAAATATCGAGCTATTCTTTTTCAATACACGAAGCTCATTTTGGAATTTGTTGATATCTCGCCATCATTTGGGAGCTTAGTCGAAATACTTGAATAGCTTTTGTGTCTTAGCTCTATCAAATTATCATGTATTGCCAAGTCTGGCAAAGAAATTAGCTGAACTATTTTCATTTTATTCTCAATACTTTCATCTTTAACTATTGTTGTTTCACTTAAATAGATTATTTCTGACACAAAAAATAAAAAAATAAAAAAAGATGCGATAAAAAAAAATTTGATATTTGGCATAATTTTGTATGTAGAATTTGTCATATTTGAGTTTATCACGCTTGTGTTAAGTAATTGTTAATTGACATATTATTATCTTTTGTGCAAAATTACACCACTTTCAATATGGTGACTATAGGCAAATTGGTCAAAAAATGCAAATCTTTTAATAATGTGTGTTTTTTCTAATTCCATTAAATCTCTATGGAGAGTTTCTGGATTACATGAAATGTAAATAATTTGTGAAAATTCACTTGTAAGCTGAATTGTAGTTGCATCAAGTCCAGCTCTTGGTGGATCTACAAATATTGTGCTGAAATTATAATTATTAAGATTTACATTTTCTTGTGCCATTCTCCTGAATTCTCTTGTACCACATCTTGCTTCAACAAATTCTTCGCTCGACATTCTTATAAATTTAATGTTCTCAACACTGTTAAGTTCGCAATTTAATTTAGCAGAATTAATTGAGGTTTTACTAATTTCTGTTGCCACTACATTTTCAAAATATTTACTCAAAGGAATTGTAAAATTTCCTCCGCCACAATAAAGTTCACACAAATCATTTTCAATATAGATATTATCAAGAACCCATTCGATCATCTGTATATTAGA
>CAIJNA010000192.1 GCA_903821805.1 uncultured Campylobacterota bacterium
ATGTCTAAAATGGGAATTTCTACAATGGCAAGTTATAGAAACTCATCATTGTTTGATATTGTTGGTCTTAGTGATGATATTTGTAATGCTTGTTTTCCACATGCATCAAATGATTTAAGTGGACTGACTTTTGCTGATATAGAAGCAAAAATAGACACAATTCATCATCAAGCATTTTTTGATGATAAAACAATGTTCCCACTTGAAATGGGTGGTTTTTATAAATATACAGATGGCGGAGAATATCACGATTATGGTCCAGCTATTACAAAAGCAATGCATGATAAAAATGCAGTTGGAAATGAAAACGTAAGTGATTTTAATGAGCTTAAAAAGTTAATTGAAGGTAGGGATAAAAAATTCATTAGAGATTTCTTTGAGCTTAAAAGTGACAAAAAAGCTATTGCTATAGCTGATGTAGAGCCTAAAGAAGAGATTTTTAAAAGATTCGCAAGTGCTGCTATGAGTTGTGGAAGTATTTCTATTGAAGCTCACGAAGCAATCGCTGTAGCTATGAATACTATTGGTGCTCAAAGTAACTGTGGCGAAGGTGGAGAAGACGCTGCAAGATTTAATACGCTTAAAAATTCAAAAATTAAACAAGTTGCAAGTGGAAGGTTTGGTGTAACACCTGCTTATCTTGTAAATTGTGAAGAATTACAAATTAAACTAGCTCAAGGTGCTAAACCAGGAGAGGGTGGACAATTGCCAGGTTCTAAAGTAACTGGAATGATTGCAAAATTAAGACATACGACACCGGGTGTTACTCTTATTTCACCACCACCACACCATGATATTTATAGTATCGAAGATTTGGCTCAGCTTATTTTTGACCTTAAACAAATCAATCCAAAAGCAACAGTTGCAGTTAAATTAGTTTCATCAATTGGTGTTGGAACAATTGCAGCGGGTGTTGCAAAAGCATACGCTGATAAAATTATTATTAGTGGAAGTGATGGTGGAACAGGTGCTGCACCTCTTACATCAATTAAACACACTGGAAATCCTTGGGAAATGGGATTAAGTGAAGCACATAATGCACTTAAAGCAAATCACTTAAGAGGAATGGTTCATCTTCAAACAGATGGTGGATTAAAAACTGGACTAGATGTAATTAAAGCTGCAATGCTTGGTGCTGAAAGTTATGCATTTGGTACATCTGCACTGACACTTCTTGGTTGTAAAATCTTAAGAATATGTCATACAAACAAATGTAGCGTTGGTGTTGCGACACAAGATGAAGATTTAAGAGCTAAATTCACAGGTTCAGTTGAAAGACTAATTGCTTACTTTAATTTCCTAGCAGAAGATACTAGGGAAATATTAGCATCTCTTGGATATTCTAAACTAGAAGATATTGTAGGTAGAAGTGATTTATTAAGTGTAATTGATGATGAATTTGCGAAAAAATTTGACTTCCAAAATATTTTAAGAAGACTTGATGGTGTTGATACTTGCCAGGTTTCTAGAAATGAGCCATATGATAAAAATGAACAATCACACGATTTAGTTCAACAAGTTTTATCTACAATTGAAAATCCTACAAAACCTGTTGAAATCTTCTCAACAATTACTAATTTAAATAGAAGTTTTGGTACTTTGACATCTGGTGAGATTGCTAGAAGATATGGTGATGCAGGTCTTCCTGAAGGAACAATCACGTTCAATCTTAAAGGTGTTTCTGGTCAATCATTTGGAGCATTTTTAAGTAAAGGAATCACTTTAAATCTTGATGGTGTAGCAAATGATTATGTTGGAAAAGGTATGAACGGTGGGAAAATAGTTATTAAGCCACATCTTCAAGGTAGCGAATATACAGGTGGAGGAAACACATGTCTTTATGGAGCAACTGGTGGAAAACTTTATGTTAGAGCTAGTGTAGGTGAAAGATTTGCAGTTAGAAACTCTGGATGTGTAGCAGTTGTTGAAGGAACTGGAGATAGTGCTTGCGAGTACATGACTGGTGGAATTGTTGTTATTTTGGGTAAAACAGGCATTAATTTTGGTGCTGGTATGACTGGTGGTTTAGCATTCATTTATGATAAAAATAGAGAATTTATTGA
>CAIJNA010000193.1 GCA_903821805.1 uncultured Campylobacterota bacterium
CGGCTGAGCTAACAATTCATTAAAATATTTTAAATAGTTACCTATATAAAATGGAGTGGAATTATATTTAAAAAATATTTTTTTGTCAAGGACTTTTGCTATAAATTTTGTAATTTGTCTAGAAGCATATCTAAAGCACTATTCATTGACTGTATTTGCACTTCTTTTCTCCCACCAATAAAATGAAATTTTCGTATATCAGAATGCCCAAAAATATTTTTGACTCCAATTACGACAGTTCCAACTGGTTTATCTTCCGTTCCACCATTGGGGCCTGCAACCCCACTTACAGCTATTGCGTATGTAGCTTGAAATTTTTTCAAAACACCATCAAGCATTTCATTAACAACCTCGATACTAACCACACCATTATCGATCATTGTTTGTTTATTTACGCCGAGTTCCTGTTCTTTTATATTGTTTGAGTATGTAACAATTGAGCCCTTAAAAATATCAGAACTACCAGAAATTTCAGTAATTTTTGAAGCAATAAGACCACCTGTGCAACTTTCTGCGCATGTTAATGTGTAGTTATTTCTTCTTAGAATTTGTTGTAAGTGCATATTTTCACTATTTGTCATTATTTTTCTCTTTGTTTAATTTTTGACCATTAATAACTTAATAGTTTTTTAAAATCTTAATTTTCAAATCATATTAGCTAATCAATGATAATAAGATTAAGTGCGATTTTACCTTTTTTTATGTAATATCGCGAATATTTAAGCCAAGGACAATCATATGATAGATTATAAAGACACTTTATTATTACCAACTACACCATTTCCAATGAGGGGAAATCTTCCTCAAAATGAACCGAAAAAATATAAAGAATGGAATGAACAAAATGTTTATAACAAAATGAAATTAAATAGGGTTGGGGCACCAACTTTTACACTTCATGATGGTCCACCTTATGCAAATGGAAATATTCATATTGGCCACGCTTTAAATAAAATCCTAAAAGATATGATTGTTAAATATCATTATTTTGATGGTAAATCAACTAGATTTACACCTGGTTGGGATTGTCATGGTCTTCCAATTGAACAAAAAGTGGAAGAAAAGATAGGAACAGAAAAGAAAAAAATACTTCAAAAAAGCAAGTTGAGAGAGCTTTGTAGAGAGCATGCTGGTAAATTTATTGCCATTCAAAAAGAAGAATTTAAAAGCTTAGGGATCATTGCAGATTGGGAAAATCCTTATTTAACTATGGATTTTAAATTTGAAGCAAATATTTATAGAGAACTTATAAATATTTCAAAACAAGGTCTTTTGATTCAAAGAAGCAAGCCAGTTCATTGGTCTTGGGCTGCTGGTACAGCATTAGCTGAGGCTGAAATTGAATATAAAGACAAAATAAGTCCATCAATTTATGTTGCCTTTAAATTAGAAAATATTGATGCAAGTGTTATTATTTGGACAACTACACCTTGGACATTACCTGCAAATACAGGAATCGCTTTAAATGGCGAAGAAGAATATGTTAAGACTAGTGATAAATTTATTGTTGCTAAAAAACTTTACGCCGAAGCAAAAGAAAATGGAATAATTCATGGTGATATCTTGGAATCAATCAATCCAAAAGATTTAGAAAATACTTTTGCTTTAAATCCATTGAATGGTAGAAAATCCAAAGTTATTTTAGGTGATCATGTTCTTATGGATAGTGGAACTGGTGCAGTTCATACAGCTCCTGGACACGGTGAGGATGATTACAAAGTAGGACTTAGATACAACCTTGAAGTGTTGATGCCTGTTGATAGTGAAGGAAAATATGACAACACTATTGTTAGAGAAAAACTGCTTCCTAATCCAGAACAATACGTAGGAACTCATGTTTTTAAAGCGAATGAAATTGTTATGGAACTTTTAGGTGAAGCACTTTTAAAAAGAGTTGATATCACGCATTCGTATCCACACTGTTGGAGAACACATAAGCCTGTAATATTTAGGGCGACTAAACAATGGTTTATTGCTATTGATGAAGTTTATGGTAAAAACCAAAAGACACTTCGAGACAATTCTTTGGATTGTTTAAAAGATATTAAGTTTTATCCAGAACATGGAATAAATAGATTATCATCAATGATTGAGAATAGACCAGATTGGTGTATTTCTAGACAACGAGATTGGGGTGTACCGATTGCATTTTTTAGAAATAAAGTTACTGATACTATTGTTTATGATGAAAAAGTTTTGAATTATGTAGCTATGATTTTTGAGCAAAAAGGTGCTGATGCTTGGTATGATTTAAGTATTGAAGAACTTCTTTATCCAGGAAGCGGGCTGAACCCGAATGATTTAGAGAAAACTATGGATATCTTGGATGTATGGTTTGATAGTGGAAGTACTCAATATGCTGTATTAAAAAGTAGAAACTATGATGCTGGAACACCTATTGCTGACATGTATCTTGAGGGGAGTGATCAGCATCGTGGCTGGTTCCAATCTTCACTTTTGACTTCAATGGCTTCAAGCGAAAAAGCTCCTTATAAATCTATCTTAACTCACGGTTTTACTGTTGACGCTAAGGGTGAAAAAATGAGTAAATCAAAAGGAAATGTTGTTGCACCAGAAAAAGTTTTAAAAGAATTCGGTAGTGAAATTCTTAGACTCTGGGTTGCTATGAGTGATTACCAAAGTGATCTAAAAATTAGTGATGATATTCTAAAACAAATGGGAGAACAGTATCGAAAAATAAGAAATACTGCTAGATTCCTACTTGCAAATATCAACGATTTGGAAGAATTAGCAAGTACAGATACATTTGGAAAACTTGATTTATGGATTATCAAAAAAGCTAAAATTGTCTTTGATGGAATCGATAGTGATTTCAAAGCTTACGATTATAGTAGGGGCTTAAATAAATTAAATAACTTTTTGGTTGCAGATCTATCAAATATTTATCTTGATGTATGTAAAGATAAGTTGTATTGTGATGGAAAAAACAGTGTCGAAAGAAGAGCTAGTCAAAGTGCTATGGCAATGATCACTATGTCTTTAATAGGAACATTAGCACCAATTTTAACATATACAATGGATGAGTTATTAAGCTTTGCACCAGAATTTATCAAAAATGGTGCAGTAGATATTTTTGATTACAAGAAATACGTTTTACCATCTCTTTCTTCAGATATTAATGAAGATATTTTATTTGAAGCAAAAGAAAAATTTAATGAATCTATTGAAAATTTAAAAAAAGATAAAATTATTAAATCAGCTTTGGAATTAGAGATTTATACAGATAGCGCCGATATACTTGCATTGCCACAAATTGAAGCAGAAGACTTGTTCTTGGTTAGCTGTGTTCTTAGTAAACCACTTGCGACACCATTAGTTAGTTTTAAAGTTGGAGAGTCAAGTTTTGAAGTTTATAAAGCTACTAAAAACAAATGCCCAAGATGTTGGAAATTTAGTTCAGAAAAAGAAGATTGTTTATGTGACAGATGTCACAAAGTGGTAAATATTTAATGTTGGAACCAGTAGCTATATCTTTTATTATTGAAACAATAGCATGTATTTTAGTTGCTACTGCAATCGGAATTTTCTTAGTTAAACGAACAAAATAATAATAAGAAAAATACAAAATAAATAAGGAGATTTATTAAAATGATGCCATTTACAGATGAAGATCTTGATTATCCGATTAATAATATCATTAATACAAAAATAACACCAATGTTAGCAAAAGATGGTGGAGCAATAAAATTATTAAGAATTAAAAATGGAATAGTTTATATTCAGCTTCAAGGTGCTTGTGTGGGCTGTTCTTCAAGCGGTACAACACTTAAATTTATAGTAGAAAAGAATCTTAAGGAATTAATTCATCCAGAATTAGAAATTAAAAATATCCCTTTTGGTATGGAAAACACTATCCCAAATGATTAAGACGCAAGAAATAATAGAGCATGCGCATGGGCATTTTCTGAGTAAAGAATATGATGCTGCAATTTTTTTGTATTCCCAAGCCTTATCATTAGACCCTTTTAATTTTGAGTACAAAATATATCCAATATTATGCGATATAGCTAGTGAGGATAGTGAAAAAGCACAATCTTTATTTGATTATTTTTCAATTCAAAAAGAGTTAAATCCTGATGGAGCATTAGAATTAATAAAAGAAGCTATAGGTGCTCACGATGGAAACAACGAACTTATGATGAAGATATTACATGATATCTCTACTCAAAATATAGAATCACTAGATGCTATTGAATATGAAGATTTTTTGAAAATGATTAGCACTCGAGGTTCTTTCAGAGAAGCATATGAAGATATTATGTTTAGCACTAAAGTTGCTATAAAATCTAAAGATGATTTAATTGATTTTATAGAACAACTTATTGATAATGATTTCAGTAAAACAGCATATACTTACCTTGATAATTTTCAAGCATTATTTGCTTATGATGTAGAGATTTCAAAATTATATGACAAGCTAGGGGAAAAAACAATTGAAAATAATCAAAAATAATCAACTTTTTACAGATAATACGGCTGATATTACAAATGAAGCGATTTTTGTTGTGTCTAAAAACAATGAAAAATATCTTGAAATAGCAAAAGAAAAAAACCCAAAAGCTATCATTAAAGATACGGAATTAAAAAAGTACTTTGATTTTTCATCTATTAAGGTTGTAGGGATTACAGGAACAAATGGTAAAACAACCACAGCAGGTGCAATATATTCTTTTTTGCTTGACTTGGGATACAAAGTTGCACTTTTAGGTACACGTGGATTATTTATTAATGGTGAACAAATCAGAGACTATTCTTTTACAACTCCATTTCAAATCGAGATGTTTTCTAATCTTGAATTGGCATTAGAGCATGGTTGTGAATATTTTATAACAGAAGTTAGTTCTCACGCAATAGCACAAAATAGAATTTGCGGAGTAGATTTTGCACTAAAGATCCATACAAATATCACTGGTGATCATCTCGACTATCATAAAACAATGGAAGAATATATTGATACGAAAAATTCATTTTTCAAAGACGATACTCCAAAACTTATCAACAAAGATGATAAAAATGTAAAATTCAAATTAAAAAATGCATATTCATATGGTCTTGATAATCCATCTACGTATAAAGTTCAAGCTTTTACTTTTAAAGATGGAACTAATGTTGTTTTGCAGTATTTTGGTGAACTTTATACATTCAATAGCGATATGCGTGGAACTTTTAATGTTTACAATCTAACAGCCGCTTTAGCAGCCGTACATCTTCTTACTAATACAGATATAACTAAAATATGTGAGGTTGTAGAAAATTTTGCTGGTGTTAGTGGTCGAATGGAAACAGTTTCTTTTGATCCTTATGTGGTAGTTGATTTCGCACACACACCAGATGGGATGCGAGCTATATTTGAAAGCTTTAAAGATAAAACTATTATTACTGTTTTTGGAGCAGGTGGAGATAGAGATAAAATAAAACGACCTCATATGGGCGCAACAGCTGATGAATATTCAAGCTTTATTTACCTAACTAGTGATAATCCAAGAAGTGAAGATCCTGATGAAATTACAAACGAGATACTTATTGGAATTAAAAATAAAGATAAATGCGAAATAGAATTAAACAGAAAACTTGCTATACAAAAGAGTATTATAAAAGCTAAATCGATTAAAAATAGTGTTGTTTTGGTTCTTGGAAAAGGTGATGAAGAATACCAAATTATTTATGATCAAAAGTTCCCATTTAGTGATAAAAAAGTTATTTTAGAACTCTTAAATAACTAATAAATTATCATCCATATTAGATGTTACTTAATGTTGTTTTCAATTTGAAAATAAAAACAAAATAGTCTGATTTATAATATATTAATTTATCTTAGATAAAATCGCTAAATTTTAAAAATAAAAATCCATTTTGAAATCAAATTCATTTTGGAAGCAAATAAGGAAAAATAAATGCAAATGCCACAAATACCACAACCAACTTATTACATTTTCAAATGTGAGCAAAGTTCACCTCCAGGGATGCCAAAACCATCGTGTGTTAATGCAGAAACTGGCGGATTATTTAATCATATTGGTATGACTTTAATGCAAAAAGGATTAATGGGCCCTGTTCAACTTATAAGAACAAGCTGTTTAGGAAGATGTCAACAGGGTCCGGTTATGCTTGTTGTTGGACAAAATGATAGATTTATGTATGCTAATTTGACGGTGGAAAAAATCAATAGAATTATTGATGAGCATATTAAAGGTGGAATGCCAGTAACTGAATACTTAATCCCTGAACAATTCTGGGGTGAGCCTCAAGTAATAAACTAAGAAAACGATTAAGGACGAAAATGAACATTGATATGCTTTATAGCAAAATTCATAGGGCTACTGTAACTGATGCAAATCTTCACTATGTTGGTTCTATTACAATTGATGAGGATTTGCTTGATGCTTCTAAACTTTATGTTGGTCAAAAAGTAGAAATAGTAAATATTAATAATGGAGAAAGATTTTCAACTTACACAATTAAAGGCAAAAGAGGAAGTCGAGATATGTGTCTCAACGGCGCTGCTGCTAGAAAAGTTGAAGTTGGAGATAAAATAATAGTGATCGCATATGCTTCTTACAACGAAGAAGATCTTAAAACATACTCACCTATTGTTGTTCATGTTGATGAAACAAATAAAATTTTAGACATCACAAACGAATTATTAGCAAGTGATGAATCGTAGATAATTTGATGAAATCTTATGTTAGGGCTGAGCAATGGTAGATAAAAACATGAAACATGAAAAATTATTAAATTTATTTGAAGATTATTTATCTTGTAATCTTCCGGTTTCAAACTCTTTTCATCCTATTTTCCAGAATGCCCTACAGGATATGCTAAAAGCAGGAGGAAAAAGATTTCGCCCAATGCTTTTGTTGACAGTTGTTAATGCTTCAAATTCTTTACTTTTAAAAAATGCTCTTCCAGTAGCTCTTGCTGTAGAATTTCTACACACATACTCATTGATCCATGATGACTTACCAGCAATGGATAATGCTGATTTAAGAAGAGGGCATCCAACACTTCATAAGTCATTTGATGAAGTTACGGCAATATTGGTTGGAGATGCTTTAAATACACACTCTTTTAACTTGATCGCACATGCTCCACTTAGTAGTGATGTAAAAATTGAAATTATTAAATCACTTAGTAGTGACGGTGGAATTGACGGTATGATAATTGGTCAAGCTATAGATTGTTATTTTGAAAATACAACTATTGAGCTTGAAAAACTAGAATTTTTACATATTCATAAAACCGCAAAATTGATAGCATGTAGCTTAAAAATAGGGGCGATAATAGCTAATTTAAATGATAATATAACGCAAAAACTTTATGATTTTGGAATTGATATTGGATTGTTATTTCAAATTCAAGATGATATTATTGATGAAACTAGCACAGAAGAAGAAGCTATGAAAACAACATCAAATGATGGTTCTAAGAATTCTTTTGTAAATCTTTTAGGTCTTGATGGAGCCATAAAGAGTGCAGATAAATTAGCCGAAAAATGCCAAAATACACTCGTAAATTTTGATGAAAATATTAAAACTAATTTAGAAAGTATATTAAAATCTTACCTATTTAGACACAGAGGATAAATAACGCTCTAAAATTATTTTAGCAGCTAAACTATCTATTCTTCCATCTCTTTTATATTTCATTTCACCTTTCATTTGTTCTTCTGCTTCTATGGAACTCATGTTTTCTTCTTGAAAAATAGTTGTTTTGTTAAATTTGAGAAGACCAACAAAATGCTTTATTCGATTTTGCATATCGATACTAGCACTTGGAAACCCAACAATTAAAGTGTCAATTTCCCATTCTTGAAGAAATTTATCTACATCATTTGCAGCTTGATCTCTATTTTTTCTTAATATTGCAGGCTGCGGATTTACAATCCCTAAGCCTAAAGATATCGACACACCAATTCTCTTTAACCCAATGTCAATTGCTGCTAATTTATTACTTGTATTTTGAGTCATTTTCCGATATCCCCTTAATTATTTTGCCTATTTATATTTAATAATAGAGCAAAATCGCTTAAATTAAAACTCCAATGTGTTACAATCGCGACAGTAAAAAAATATCAGGAATAAATATGTCAGAACAACAAATATTAAAAAATACAAATGCGGAAATACTTAATCAATTTAATGCCTCACTTATGTTTGACAAAAAACTTTATGCTCAGGATATTAAAGGAAGTATTGCTCACAGTAAAATGTTGGCATTACAAGGAATTATAACTCTAGATGACCAGGAACAAATCGAAGCTGGCTTACTCACAATAAAAGAAGAGATCGAGAAGGGTGAATTTATATGGACTATTAATGATGAAGATATTCATATGGCTATTGAAAATAGACTTAGCAAGTTGATTGGAAGTGCCGCAGGAAGACTTCATACAGCAAGAAGTAGAAATGATCAGGTTGCAACAGATTTTTCTTTATATGTTCAAGACAAAACATTGGATATCAAAGAAAAACTAAAAAAACTTATTAAGGTTCTAATTGATATTTCTTCTGTCCACACTGATACTTTAATTCCTGGAATGACACACCTTCAGCATGCACAACCTATAAATTTTGCATTTCATATGCTTGCGTATGCAAATATGTTCAAAAGAGATTTTGAAAGATTTTCAAGCTCTTATTCTAGAAATAATTATTCACCGCTTGGAAGTGCTGCACTTGCAGGAACACCACATAATATCGATCGATTTAAAACTGCTGAACTTTTAGGATTCGATGGTCCAACTAATTGCGCCTTGGATAGCAGCAGTAATCGTGATTTTGCTCTAGAAATTTTATTTAATATTGCAACATCAATGATGCATGTTAGTCGTATTTCAGAAGAGCTTATTCTTTGGTCAAGTTATGAATTTGGTTTTGTAAAAATGAGCGATGAGTATGCAACTACAAGTTCAATTATGCCACAAAAGAAAAATCCTGATGTTCCTGAGCTTTTAAGAGGTAAAACAGGAAGAGTTTATGGAAACCTTATTGGTTTATTAACTGTTATGAAAGGACTGCCTCTGGCTTACAACAAAGATACACAAGAGGATAAAGAAGGCGTTTTTGATAGTGTTGAAACAATCGAAATTAGTTTGGATATTTTGACTGCTGTAATGGAAACTCTTATTATCAATAAAGAAAATATGGAAAAAGCATGTCAAATTGGACATTTAAGCGCTACTGATTTAGCTGATTATCTAGTTAAAAATAAAAATATTCCTTTTAGAACTGCTTATTACATTACTAAAGATGTTGTTGCGTATGCTAATAGCATAAGAAAAGATGTTAGTGAATTAAGTCTTGATGAGGTTAGAAAATCTAGCAAAGAGCTTGAAAATGTTGAAGAAGAGATCTTGGCTTGTCTTAATCTTCGTCATTCAATGAATGCACGAAATAGCTTTGGTGGAACTAGTACAGAGCAAACTAAAGCACTAATTGAGATATTTAAACAATGGATTTATAACAATTAATAATCAACAGCTTCTCTTAGGAAGAATTTGATAGAATATGTGTATTAAATTAAAATAAAAAGGATTTTATTGGACTGTATAGGTATCAAGAAGGACGATATTGTTTACGACCTTCAAACTGCTAAAGCCTTGAATATTCAAGGTGAAGAAATTTTTGCATCAAATACTAAAGATGCACTGGAAATTTTAAGACACTCAACTGCTCATCTTATGGCGCAAGCTATCAAAGAAATTCACCCTGAAGCTCAATTTTTTGTTGGACCAGTTGTTGATGAAGGTTTTTACTATGATTTTAAAGTTGATAAAGCAATAACTGATGATGATTTAAAAGCTATTGAAAAAAAGATGAAGGACATTGCTTCAAAAAAATTTGCAATTGAAAGATCGGAAATTAGCAGAGAAGAATTTGCTGTAAAATTTGCAAACGATCCTTTGAAGCAAATGGTTTTAAAAAATATTAAAGATGATATTTTAACTGTATATAAACAAGGCGACTTTGAAGATTTATGCAGAGGACCACATTTAGAAAACACAAGAAATATTAGAAACTTTAAACTTCTAAGGGTTGCTGGTGCATATCTTGGTGGTGATGAAAAGAACGAGATGATTACTAGAATTTATGGTATCTCATTTTTTGAAAAAGAAGATCTAGCAACTTATCTTACGATGTTAGAAGAAGCTAAAAAAAGAGATCATAGAAAATTAGGTACAGAGCTTAAACTGTTTACTTTTAGTGATGATGTTGGTGCTGGTCTTCCTTTATGGCTTCCAGCTGGTGCTAGACTTAGAGGTAAGCTAGAGCAACTTTTATACAAAGCACACAGAAAAAGAGGTTATGAACCTGTTAGAGGTCCTGAAATACTTAAAGCAGAAGCTTGGGTTAAATCTGGACATTATGCCAACTACAAAGAAAATATGTATTTCACTCAAATTGAGGGTCAAGAATACGGGATCAAGCCAATGAATTGCGTTGGTCACATTCAAATTTTCAAAGACGATTTAGTTTCATACAAAGATTTACCACTTAAATATTTCGAATATGGAGTTGTTCATAGACATGAAATGAGTGGAACAATGCATGGACTTTTTAGGGTTAGAGAGTTTACGCAAGATGATGCACATATTTTTTGTATGCCTACTCAAGTAAAAACTGTAATTATGGAAGTTTTAGAATTCGTTGAAAGTTTAATGAAATTATTTGATTTTAAATATGAAATGATGGTTTCAACTAGACCTGAAAAAGCAATAGGTGATGATGCGTTCTGGGAAGCAACTACTCAAGGTATCAAAGATGCACTTGATGAAAATAACTACACGTATGGAATAGACGAGGGTGGTGGAGCATTTTATGGTCCAAAAATAGATATTAAAATACTTGATGCAATTGGTAGAAAATGGCAATGTGGAACTATTCAGGTTGATATGAATTTACCAGAAAGATTTGAACTTCAATATACAACAAATGAAGATACAAGAGAGCGTCCTGTTATGATTCACAGAGCAATTCTAGGAAGTTTTGAAAGATTTATCGGAATTTTAACAGAGCATTGTGCTGGTGAATTTCCATTTAGTATAGCTCCAACAGAAGTTGCTATTATCCCAATTAGTGATAATAATTTGGCTTACGCAAAAGAGATTGCTTCAGATTTAAGAGACCTTGATATCGACAGCGAAATTTTTGATAAAAATGATAGTCTTAATAAAAAAATAAGAAATGCTGAAAAAGGAAGAGTTCCTATGATTTTGGTTTTAGGTGATGCTGAAACTGAAAACAAAATGGTTGCATTAAGAGACAGAAGAAAAAGAGAGAGAAGTGAGATTTCTAAAGCGGAATTCTTAGAAATGGTAAAAAATAAAAAACAAGAGGACAAAATTTGAATTTAAAAACAAAAAAAACAGATGATACATTAATGAATGACGATATAAGATTTCCAGAAGTTAGATGTAATGGAGATGATGGAACATCTTATGGAATTATTAGCTCAAAAGAAGCATTAAAACTTGCAGATGACCAAGGAATGGATTTGGTTTGTATCGCTGCTACTGCTAATCCACCAGTTGTAAAAATTATGGATTACAGTAAATTTAAATATCAATTAGAAAAAAAGAAAAAAGAAGCTAAGAAAAATCAAAAAATTATTGTAACAAAAGAGATAAAACTATCAGTAAAAATTGCTGCAAATGATGTAAGCTATAAAGTGAAGCATGCTAGAGAATTTATTGAAGAAGGAAACCATGTTAAATTCAGAGTTTTCCTAAAAGGTAGAGAAATGTCAAATCCAAAAGCTGGCGAAGACGTTTTAAATGCAGTTTGGCCTATGCTGGAAGATATTGGTATTAAAGACCAAGATCCAAAACTTGAAGGTCGATATGTAAACATGTTGATCGTTCCTAGAAAAAAATAATTTTTATTTATTATTAAATTCCTCTCACAATTCTAGGGATTAGTAATCTATTTACTAATCCCATAACTAATCAAAAACATATATATTACAATCCTATTAGCTACGTTAATCTTTTTTCATTTAGGTTATATTTGTTATAATCCGCGCATTATATAAAACTACAAAAGAAGAGATAATGGGACAAACAATAACAGAAAAAATATTTAGTGAACATGTTGGTGAGAAAGTATATGCAGGACAAATTATAAGAAGTCCTATTGATATGGTTATAGGAAATGATATTACAACTCCTATTTCAATCCATGCATTTGAAGAAAGTGGTGCTACAAAATTAGCAAATCCAGATGGATTTTGTATTGTTCTTGATCATTTTATTCCAGCTAAGGATATAGCATCTGCTAACCAAGCAAGAATAAGTAGAGATTTCGCTGCTAAACATAATCTGAAAAACTTTTTTGATGAAAAAGATATGGGAATCGAGCATGCATTATTGCCAGAAAAAGGTCTTGTTATACCTGGTGATGTTATTATTGGGGCTGATAGTCATACTTGTACACACGGAGCTTTGGGAGCTTTTAGCACAGGAATGGGAAGTACAGACCTTGCATTTGCAATGATTAGCGGAGGTAACTGGTTTAAGGTTCCTGAGTCAATTAAAGTTGTATTTAGCGGTAAGCCAAGAGAATTTGTAACAGGAAAAGATTTGATTCTTGAAATTATTAGAATGATTGGTGTAGATGGAGCGCTATATAAAACTTTAGAATTCACAGGAGATACTATACCTTACTTAACAATGGATGATAGATTCGCGCTTTGTAATATGGCTATTGAAGCTGGAGCTAAATCTGGAATAGTTGCATATGATGATATAACAAAGGAGTTTTTAGAAGAGAGAGCTTCTGCTAACAATGGATTAAGAAGTGAACCTAAAATTCATCATTCAGATATTGATGCTAAATATTGTCAAATACTTGAGATTGATGTTGCAAACCTTGAGCCGGTTATTGCATATCCATTTTTACCAGAAAATGGTCACAGTATGTCCCAAGCAGTAGCAGATAATATAAAAGTTGATCAAGTTTTTATTGGAAGCTGTACAAATGGAAGACTTAGTGATCTTAAAATCGCGGCACAAATGTTAAATGGTAAAAAAGTTGCACCACATGTTAGAATGATAGTAACTCCTGGAACTCAAAAGATTCTAAGAGAAGCTACAAAACAAGGATATATTGATATCTTAGTTGATGCCGGTGCGGTTGTATCAAATCCAACTTGTGGGGCATGTTTGGGTGGATATATGGGAATTCTTGGTGATAACGAAGTATGTGTATCTACAACGAATAGAAATTTTGTTGGAAGAATGGGAAGCAGAAGTTCAAAAGTATATTTATCAAATAGCGCAGTTGCAGCAGCAAGTGCAATTAGTGGATTCATAACAGACCCAGCAACTATAAAATAGTATAAATAGTGGCTATTGTGCCATTATTTATTTGAAAATAATTACGTAAAATTGATTTTTTGGAGTGTATTTTTCAAAGTTTAGCCGACAGTTTGTCGGCTTTTTATTTAAGAAGCAAAGCTTCCTAAAGACATAAGTTTTGCGTATCTTTTCTCATATCTTTCTTCTGGTGTAAGTTTTGAGATTTCTTCTACTTGTTTTAAGAAATATTCTTTTAGTGCATTAATAGCTTTCTCTTTTTCTCTATGAGCACCAATCATAGGTTCGTCAATAATATCATCAATCAAATCACAGTTTTTTAAGTCATTTGAAGTTATTTTTAAAGCATTTGTAGCTGTTTCAACCATTGCTTGATCTTTCCAAAGAATACTTGCGCAACCTTCAGGCGAAATAACACTGTAAACACTATATCTCATCATTGCTAGTTTATCCCCAATAGAAATTGCTAAAGCTCCACCACTTCCACCTTCACCAATAACAACTGAAATAATAGTTGTATTTGTATCGCTTAATTCAAATAAATTTCTAGCGATAGCTTCACTTTGACTTCTTTCTTCAGCACCAATTCCAGGATATGCACCCGGAGTATCAACTAAGAATAGGATTGGTAGTTGGAATTTTTCAGCCAATTTCACTGCTCTTAAAGCTTTTCTGTATCCTTCTGGATTTGGCATACCAAAATTTCTTTTGATTTTATTTTTTACGCCTCTACCTTTTTGTTCACCTATGACAACACATTTTTGATTCTCAATGTATCCTATATAGCAAATCATCGCTTGATCGTCAGCCAAATGTCTATCACCGTGAATTTCGTATGGATCAACCATTAGTCCTCTGATATAATCTAGTGCATATGGTCTATCAGGATGTCTTGCAAGCTTTAATTTTTGAAAATCTGTAAGGTTAGAATATGTTTTATTTATCTCTTCTTCTAGTTGTTTTTCTAAAGCAGCAACTGCATATTCATCAGCTTTTGTTTTGGCAACTATAATTTCATCTTCTATGTTTTTAATATTTTCTTCAAAATCTAAATATATTGCCATTTATCTACCTATTTAACAAATTTTTTCATTATAACAACACCATTAGTTCCACCGAAACCAAAAGAGTTACTCATTACAACATTTAATTCAGCTTTTCTTGCAACATTAGGAACATAATCTAAATCACAATTTTCATCAGCTTCAATTTGATTTATTGTTGGAGGAATAATACTTTCTTCCATAGCTTTGATTGCAATAATAGCTTCAAGCGTTCCTGCAGCACCTAAGCAATGCCCGATTTGACCTTTTGTAGATGTTACTGGTGGGCAGTTTTCAGCTCCACCAAAAAGCTCTTTAAGTGCAGCAGTTTCATTTTTATCATTTACTGGAGTACTTGTTCCATGAGCATTTACATAATCAACTTTAAGTTCACCACCATTATTTCTTTTTGCCATAGCATAAGCAGCTTTCATAGCTCTAAGTGGTCCATCCATTGTTGGAGTAGTAATATGGTTTGCGTCACCACTTTCACCAAAACCAATTACTTCAGCATAAATTTTAGCTCCTCTTGCAAGTGCAGAATCCAAGTTTTCCAACACTAAAGCTCCAGCTCCTTCACCCATAACAAATCCATCTCTGTTTTTATCAAATGGTCTTGAAGATGTTTTTGGATCATCATTTCTTGTGCTTAATGCTTTCATGGCAGCAAATCCACCAACACCTGCACCACAAATAGCACTTTCAGCACCAACGATTAGCATTTTATCAGCAGTACCTAAAGCGATAGATTTGTAACCATCAGCAATAGCATGAGTTCCAGCAGCACATGCAGTTACAGCTGAAAGATTTGGACCTTTAAGATTGTGTTGAATAGTAATAAAACCACCAAGCATATTTACAAGTGATGATGGAATAAAAAATGGAGATATTTTAGAAGGTCCTCTTGAATCACAAATTACAGAATTTTTTTCAATATTTGATAGTCCACCGATACCAGAAGCAGCAACAATACCAAAGTCATTAGCAATATCTTCACTAACTTTATTATCAGTTACAAGTCCAGCATCATTCATAGCTTCTTGAGCTGCATGAATTCCCAATTGAATAAATCTATCTGCTTTTTTTGATTCTTTTTTTCCAAGAATTGCATCTGTATCAAAGTTTTTTACTTCACCTGCAATTTGCGCACCAAATTCTGATGCATCAAAAAGAGTGATCGTGTCTATTCCACATTCACCATTTACTATAGCTTTAAAAGAATCATCAACATTTGATCCAAGAGAATTTATCATTCCTAACCCAGTTACTACTACTCTTTTCATTATTATATTCACTCCGTTTTATTATGTATGTTATAGATTACCAAAATTTTAAAATTAAAACTTTAGTAATTTATTTGATCAGTAAATAAAAAGTACAAGAAACTAATAAAAAATATAATTGGATAAAATGATAGAATAGAAATCATCCTTTTTAATGGATTTACCCGGTCTAGTTCTATTATTGTTCTCATGGTTTTTCCTAATTATTCCCCACGAGTATAAATCCTCCCCAATAATAGGGTTTTTCCCAGGTGGAGAGGGAATTGAGCTGTGCCTTGCGGAAGGCATCACGCA
>CAIJNA010000194.1 GCA_903821805.1 uncultured Campylobacterota bacterium
ATGGTAAGTTCAATTTTTACATCTTCAAGTTCACCAGTCATTGGTACAACAGGAATAAGAACATATTTTTCAAGCTTCATTTTACCAATTATGTAACCACCGAAAATTGCCACGCTTAGACCCAGTCCTATATAGAGTGATGTTATCTTCCATCCAAAAAGCCCAAATAGCATAGCTATAGCTATTTCATTATTTAAAGGAGCAGAAATTAGAAAACTGAACGTGATTCCAATAGGTATTCTGGCTTGCATAAAGCCTAGGAAAAGTGGTATAGCAGAGCAGCTACAAAATGGCGTAATGATCCCAAAAAGAGATGCTAAAACATTACCACTAAATTCACTTTTTCCTTGCAGGTAAACTCTTACTTTTTCTGTATTAAAATAAGTTCTTAAAAAACTTACTATAAATATAATCCCTATCAAAAGAATAAAAATCTTAATAGTGTCATATAAAAAGAAGTTCGCAGCTTCTCCTATTTGTGTTTGTTTATCAAGACCTAAGGTTTCGAAAATCAACACACCACTAAGATATTCTAACCAATCAAACACCTAAAGTTTCCTTTACTTTTGGGAGCAATATCTCTTCAATTTCTTTGTAAGTGGCTTCAAATGCTTCAAATCCTTTTCCGTCAGGATCCTCAAAACCTACATGTATTTTTGGAGCAGGTTTAGGAAACATAGGGCATGTTTCATTTGCGTGATCGCAGACAGTTACAACTAAATTAAATTCTTCATCTATTAATGTTTCAATTGTTTTCGAGTGATATTCATCTTTCCAAATCCCTTTTTCTTCGAGAAGTTTTTTGGCATTTGGGTTTACTTTACCGCTAGCTTTTACACCACTACTTTTTGCAATAGCACCATCAATTCTAGCATTTATTAAAGCTTCTGCAATAATACTTCTACAACTATTCCCTGTGCATAAAATTAATACTTTTTTCATTTTCTTTCCTTTTAAATTATAATCCAAAGTGCAACAAGCACAACAAATAGTATAGGTGGAGTAACAATTAGACCAAATTTACTATATTCCCAAAATCCTATTTTCACACCTTTTTGTTGTAAAACATGTAACCAAAGGAGAGTTGCTAGACTTCCAAATGGTGTCATTTTTGGGCCAAGATTGCATCCAATGATATTTGCATATGCAAGTGAATTATTATGCAAATCAGCTAAAGCGATATCCATAATCATAATTGTTGGCATATTATTCATGATGGCGCTTAAAAATGCACTGATAAATCCAGTTGCAATGATCGCAATAAAGTCACCATGTGTTGATAAATCTTTTAAAATTACACCCAAATAGTCAGTTAAACCAGCATTTTTGAGTCCATAAACTACAATGTAAAGACCAATACTAAACCAAACCACTTGCCATGGAGCTGTTTTGATTATCTGAATTGGATGTACTGTTTTTGTAATGCTTGCAATGAATAAAAATACAAGGGCACCACCAAGTGCAAAGATTGAAATTGGTAGATTGTAAGCATCACCAATAAAATACGCAATCAACAATATTCCCAAAAATATCCATGAAGCATAAAACAAAGGCTTGCTTTTTAGAACATCATCCGGATTGGCAAGTAGATTGATATCAACTTTTTTTGGAATATCATTTTTCAAAACAATCCAAAGAACAAGAATTGAGATAAACACACTTGCCACAAAAGGAAACAACATTATTTGTAAATAAGCGCCAAATCCAATATGAAAATAATTAGCTGTAACAATATTAGTAAGATTTGAAAAAACAAAAGGCAAAGAAGCACTATCGCTTATAAATCCACCAGCAAGTAAAAATGCAATAATAGTCTTCGCATTTAACTTTAATATTTTCATTTTTGCTAAAAGTATTGGAGTTAAAATAAGTGCGGCACCATCATTTGCAAAAAGAGCAGACACAAATGCTCCAAGTAAAAGAGCATACACAAACAAAAGAGGTCCATTTCCATTTGAAAGCTTTGCCATTTTTATTGCACACCATTCAAAGAAGCCAATCTCATCAAGAACCATAGACATAATAATAATACCAATAAATGCTAAAGTTGCATCCCAAACTATGTTTGTAACAGCCAATACATCATTTATATTTACTGTTCCAACAAATAATGATACGACTGCTCCGGTTATCGCTATAGTTCCTATTTGAAAGTTTTTAGGTTGTGTTATTATAAGAATAAGGGTTATCAAAAATATTGAAATAGGTATTAACATATATATTCCTCTCTTGTATATTTTAAGCCTCAATATACAAGCTTAGAAATTAAAAAAGAAAAAATA
>CAIJNA010000195.1 GCA_903821805.1 uncultured Campylobacterota bacterium
GCAAGCTCAAAGTCGCTACTCATTCCCATAGAGCATATAGTTGCACCATCGCATTTATCAAAAATATTCTTTGTTGTTTGGAAGCTATTTTTAATAACATTTTTATCATCGGTGTGCGCACCAATGCTCATTACACCATTTAACTTTATGTTTACATATTTGTTTTGTATTGTTTTGTAAGTTTCAACAGCAACTTTTTGGTCTACACCAGATTTTGTATCTTCATATGCACTATTAATTTGCAGCAAACAATTCATAGTTTTATTTTTAGCTTTTAGTTTTTTGTCAAGCTCTTCAGCCAACTCCAGACTATCTAAAGAGTGCATTAGAGTAGGGTTTAAATCAATAAGATTATTGATTTTATTTTTTTGTAGCGTACCAATAAAATGCCAAGACAATGGTAGATCATCGAGTGCTTCTTGTTTTTCCTTAAGATCTTGAACTTTATTTTCTCCAAAAGCACGCTGACCAGCTTTGTATAGTAATTCTACATCTTCTGCTGTATTGTACTTGCTTACACCTATTATTTGAACTATTCTATGCGGGCTAACTTGTAATCTTGCAAATTCAATTTTTTTAATTATTTCATCAAGATTTTGTATTGCTTTTTCTTTTGTTAACATTTTATTCCCCTAATATGGTTGTATGATTTTGAATCTAATTGAAAAATCTATTTATATCGTTATAAATTCCAAGCACCATAAGTCCAAGAAGTATTACCCATCCACCAACAGTAAGATTTAAAAGAACTTTTTGACTTGGTTTTCTTTTTGTAATTAGCTCGTAAAGATTGAACATTATGTGTCCACCATCAAGTGCTGGAATTGGAAGAAGATTCAATACTCCAAGATTAACTGATATTAATGCAGCAATAATAAATAAAGAAACTATTCCGGTGTCGCTTGCATCTGATATTACTTTGCCAATTGAAATAACACCACCAACTTCACTACTTGGAATAATCCCTTGAAGCATTTTTTGGATTCCTAAAAATATTAGTTTACTTGCTTCGTATGTTTTATCAAAACCATACATAATGCTTTCGATAGGCGTAAAGGAAACACTTACTATAGAAGCTGGTGCTATACCAATCATCTTTTTTGAAACTACTTCCCCAAATATATTTTTTGTTTCAAGGATCTCAGGTCTAACAATAAATGTTTTTTTAAATCCACCTCTATTTACAGAAATTAGAAGTTTGTCACTGTTATCATCTTTGATAATTGTTTGCAAATCATGCCAAAGAACAACTTCTTGTTCATCTATTGATATTATTTTATCACCATCTCTAAGTCCAGCTTGATAAGCAGGAGAATCTTTTGTTAATCCACCGATTTGATTTCCAAGCTCATTATGGTCCATTAAACCAACAAAAATATATAAGAAAAAAGCCAAAATAAAATTAGCAAATGGACCAGCTAATAATATAAAAATTCTTTTCATGGGAGTTAGCATAGTGTAGCTATCTAAATCAGTACTATTTTTAGAAGGGTCTAAATCTTCTTGTCCCTTCATCTGGACATATCCACCAAGTGGAATTAGTGAAAAACTCCAATTTGTACCTTTCCAATATTTTGTAATAAGTTTTGGACCAAATCCAATTGAAAATTGGTAAACTGTTACCCCAAAATATCTTGCAACACTAAAATGTCCAAGTTCATGAACAAAAACAAGTACTGAAAGTACTAATAAAAAAACCAAAAATCCACTCATAGTGCTTCCTTAATTCAACATATCTTGTATGTTGTTTGCATAAATCGTATTGACGCCTATTGCCAATGCTTTATCATATTTGCTTCCAGCTTCTTCTCCATAAACAACGAAATCTGTCTTTTTTGATACAGATGATACTATTTTAGCTCCCAAATCTTCGAAGAATTTTTTCATTTCATCTCTACTTTTTGACATTGTTCCTGTTAAAACTACAGATTTACCTTTAAATATATTCTCTTTCGCTTCAATTTTTTCTTTCACTGTTGGATTAATTGTGTTAAATAATTTATCAATTAAATCTTGATTTACACGAGCAAATTCCAAGAATGATTTTGCCATTTGTTCACCAATACCTTCAAGATTTAAAAGTTGTTCTTCTGTTGTTTTAAAAACCAAAATACCAAATTCATCACAAATTTGTTTGCTGGCAACTTCACCAATATGCTCGATTCCTAAAGCATTTACAAGCCTATGCAGTTCCGAATTTTTTGTATTTTCTATAGAAGATAAAAGATTATTAATTTTCTTATCTTTAAAGCTTTCAAGTCCAACCAAATCATCATATCTTAGGCTATACAAATCTAAAATATCTTTTATTTTTCCTTCGTTTACTAGTAATTCAACTATTTTATTTCCAAGTCCATCTATATTCATACAGTTTTTACTTGCAAAATAAATAATACTATTAATAACTCTATCAGGACAATCTAAATTTTGACATTTAATTAAAATTCCTTCGTCAAATAACTCTTTTTCACAAGTAGGGCACTTTATAGGGCGGTGAATTTCAAGTTCACTTCCATCTCTTCGTTCAGTTAAAACTTTTGTTATTTTTGGAATTATATCCCCACTTTTTATGATAATAACAGAATCGTTTATTTTTAGACCAAGTCTCTCAATTTCATCATAATTGTGTAGTGTCGCACGAGCAACAGTTGAACCATCAATTAGCGTAGCATCAACAATTGCCACAGGAGTAATAGCACCAGTTCTACCGACCTGATTTATAATATCTACAACTTTTGTGGTTTTTTCAACCGCTTGAAATTTGTATGCACATGACCATCTTGGGTATTTAACAGTATAGCCAAGGTCGTCCTGGAATAGTAAATTATCAACTTTAATAACCATTCCATCAAGTCCCATTGGAATATCATTTCTCATATCTACTATTTTATTGTATACATCTTGAATCTCATTTTTAGTTTTACAAAGTTCAAAAATAGGTGGTTTCGCAAAGCCCATTTTGTAAATAAAATCCAACATAGCTGAGTATGATGTGCATTCTAAACTGTTAGAACCAACACCCCAGGCTTGAAAAAATAATTTTCTTTTTGCAGTAATTTTTGAATCAAGCTGACGAAGACTTCCTGCTGCTGCATTTCTAGGATTCGCAAAAGTTGGTTCATTATTTAGTTTTCTTTGTTCATTTATGATTTCAAAATCATCTTTTTTAATTACAACTTCGCCTCTAATTTCAATTAATCCAGGATAACTTATTGTCATTGGGATGGAAGATATTGTTTTTGCATTGTGCGTTACATCTTCACCAATTATCCCATCGCCTCTTGTTATAGCTTGTTTTAATATACCATTTTCATAAATAAGATTGAGACTAGCTCCATCAAACTTAGGTTCACAAACAAATAATGTTTTATCCAAATCTATAACTTTTGAAACTCTTTTTAGCCAATCTTCAAGCTCATCATTATTGAAAATATCTTCTTGAGACCACATTTTTGTTTTGTGACTTGCTTTAACAAATTCTTCAAGAACAACACCACC
>CAIJNA010000196.1 GCA_903821805.1 uncultured Campylobacterota bacterium
TACCAAAGAAAAGTGGTGTAGACAAGTATATGGCTAAACATGCTGGAACCACAAATAAAGCAATCACAGTCAGCGGTGTTGCAAAATATGTGGAGCAGCAAAAAAAGTCTCGTGTAATAACAGGTGTTTCTAAGTATTTAATCAATGTTTCAATATCTGAAAGAAATACCTTAGCTACAACTGGAGTAGCAAAATACCTTGAGGAAGAATTGCTTGCAGCACGAAAACAGGCTGCTGCTGCAATTGTTGCAAGGTATTTAGAAGAGCAGCGTATATTTGCAAAGCAGCAAGAACAAGAAAAAGAATTAGAGCTGGAATTGGCTTTAGAAATAGAGTTAGAGAAGGCAAAAGAAAAAGAGTTGGCGGCTGCTGCAGCTACTGGTGTAGCCAGATATTTGGAAGAACAGGCAATTTTGGCTAAAGAACGACCACCTGTAAGCGGTGTTGCAAAGTATGTTGCAAAACAGATTATATCTAGAAAAGATGCGCCCATTTTAAGTGGAGTCGCAAAGTATGTTGCAAAGCAATCTTTAGACGTAAAAGTAACTCCTGTTTTAAGCGGGGTAGAAAAGTATGTTGTGAGAGAAGCAAAAGTTGTGAAAAAAATCGTTAAAGCTAGTGGTGTTGCCAAATACATGGAAAAACAAGCTGATTTGCCAGTTGTAAGTGGAGTTTCCAGGTATGTAACAAGGCAAAAAATTTCCGCAAGAATAAATCAAGAAAAAGTGTAAAATATTTTAAAGTATCATTTGCTATTAAATAATAGATTAATAAGTTTGTGCTAGTGATGTGCAAAAATAGTGATTTATTACATTAACTCGAAGATAATAATTAATTATATATTTTCGAGTTTTTTATTGCTCAGAGATATCAAAGCTAGAAAAAGACAAATAAACACATGGTCTTACTCCCCTTTTACGGTGAAACAGTATAACTTTAAAAGGCATAAAGCCCTTGATAGTCATGTGTTGTAGAAATTTCAAAGGTATATGTTTTCTGGATAAGATGGCAGTAATGGTATCGAAAAATTAGATTTTCAATCAAACCAAATTCCATTAATTTAATCTTTAATATTGGTTAATGATAAATAAGAAGAAAAAAAGCTTAAGTAAGTGAAATTTTCTATTAGCCTTTAATTATTTCAAGCTATTGGAAATTCAAAAATAACTTTATAATTCCCCGTTTCAAATCATAAATTTATACATAAAGTGATATTATATTTTTCTAATCGTCACCTTATAGATCTAACACTGTAAATGTAATAGATATCATATGAATTAATTTTTAATGGATTTAATAATTAAGAGTGTATATCCTGATTTTTTTTAAATTTTATAATAAAGGAACCCCTAATGACAAAGACTTTACTTGAACAATTAAGAGAAATAACCGTAGTTGTTGCTGATACCGGTGATATCCAAGCTATTGAAACTTTCAAGCCACGTGATGCAACTACAAATCCATCATTAATTACAGCTGCAGCTCAGATGCCACAATATCAGGGAATCGTAGATGATACTTTGAAAGGTGCAAGAGTAACACTTGGAGATGATGCATCTGCAGCACAAGTAGCTACCTTGGCATTTGAGCGATTGGCTGTTTCATTTGGAAGAAAAATTCTTGATGTTATTCCCGGACGAGTATCAACTGAAGTAGATGCACGTCTCTCATTTGATACTGATGCCAGTGTTGCTGTAGGACGTGAATTAATTGCAATGTACGAAGCGCAAGGTGTTCAGCGCGAGCGTGTTTTGATTAAAATTGCTGCAACATGGGAAGGCATTCAAGCTGCAGCAATTCTAGAAAAAGAAGGTATTCACTGTAATTTAACTTTATTATTTGGATTGCATCAGGCTATTGCCTGTGCTGAGAATGGAATTACACTGATTTCGCCTTTTGTTGGTCGAATTCTGGACTGGTATAAAAAAGATACTGGTCGTGATTCATATGAGCCTGCTGAGGATCCCGGTGTGTTATCAGTTACAGAAATATATAACTATTACAAAAAATTCGGTTATAAAACTGAAGTTATGGGTGCTAGTTTTCGTAATGTGGGTGAGATTGTTGAATTGGCAGGTTGTGATTTATTAACAATCGCACCATCGCTATTGGCGGAACTTCAATCTACTGAAGCAAATCTGGAGCGCAAACTAAACCCAGAAAATGCAGCAAATGCAATAATTGAAAAGTTAACTATTGATAAAGCAACTTTTGATCGTATGCATGCGGATAATCGGATGGCATCGGATAAACTTGCAGAAGGGATAGATGGCTTCACCAAAGCTTTAGAGTCTCTAGAAGAGATTCTGGCTGCACGATTGGCTGTTTTAGAAGGTTAGAGATTTTGAGTCATCCGGCTTATGTTTAATTAAAAGCCGGATGACAGGGTTACATTGATCATATGTTTTAAGCATTAATGAACGGTTATAATCAATTTTTTGCCGTAAATGATATAAATATTAAAAACCTAATTAATATTATCTGTGGCTTTGCGTCGATTTTAAAGTGCCACTAATTCTAAATGTACAAGCTAATGATTACTGGAATGTTAAATTAAGTCTTTTTCCTTATGTATTATTTTGAAAAAATACAACATTTTAAAGTATCCACTATAAACAAATTTTTGAGCTTTTGTGTTGTAGGTTAAATCAAACATGTTGAGTATCGTAGAACCACCTCAATGCGAACTCAAACTGAAAAATTAAGTGAGGTGAATTTTGGAATTAAATCATGAACAATCTTACAGCACTTTCAATTAGTATTGCCGGTCTAGCTGGTTTGGCTACATTTCTGGCAGTAGGTCCTCTAAGTGGTATCTTTTTAATATGGGCTGCGACAATTGCTTGGGCGGCTTACTTTTTTCTAGGTGCCAATCAGGAAGCCTTAAAAAACACAATAGTATGTGGTATATTTGGTGTATTCATGGCGTGGTTAGCTGCAATTCAGATTACCAATATTCCATCCACTGCAATTCTTGGATTTCCATTTTGGGCGGCAGTAACTGTAACTTTTTCAGTAGTGGTAATGTGTCTTGCGGCCAATATCCCCGCACTTGCAACTATACCAGCCAGCGTATTAGGATATTCATCCACCTTTGCTTATTTGTTGCAAACTCCTGGAAAGTTGACTAAAGAAATTCTATTAAGTGCCTCACTGGATAATGCCCTTATTGTGATATCTATTTCAATAGTAGTTGGTACTTATTTTGGACAATGGTCAGGTCAGTTGACTGCAAAACTCACCAAATAACACAAATACTAATTCGCTTTGCTTGGTGAATTTTATTTTCCAGGTTCAAGGTTAAAACTACCGACCTCAGTTGGTAAAGTAAAAACCATCAGCTTTGTCTGGTGGTTTTTTTTAGTGTGTTTTTTTCAGTATTTTCATGTACTGTAATGGTCAACAAAACCGGACACTTTCTTAA
>CAIJNA010000197.1 GCA_903821805.1 uncultured Campylobacterota bacterium
TCTAATACTAGCTGCTGCTGTAAATTCTAAATTATCATAAGTTAATTTTTCATACATTTCATCACTAACTACAACAATATTTGTTCCTTTTAAAACTTCTGCTAAAGCTTCAAGTTCGGATTTAGTATATACGCTCCCAGTTGGATTTGAAGGGCTAGTCAAAATTAACATTTTAGTTTTTGATGTTATTGCGTTTTGTAATTGTTCTGGTGTAATTTTGAATCCACTTGCGTCATCAGTCTCTATCGCAATAGGAACTCCACCGCTATAAAGAGCAAGTTCAGGATAAGTAACCCAGTATGGAGCAGGAATAATAACTTCATCGCCATCATCAATAATTGCTTGAAAAATATTAAATAAACTATGTTTTGCACCAACGCTTACGATGATATCAGATGCTTTATAATCAAGTCCGTTTTCTTTTTTAAGTTTGTAAGCAACAGCTTCTCTTAGATCAATAGAACCTGAAACATCAGTATATTTAGTATAACCAATATTAAGAGCTTCAATTGCACTTTGCTTGATGATATCTGGAGTATCAAAGTCGGGTTCCCCAGCACTAAAACTTACTACATCCTTTCCGCTTTTCTTTAAATCTCTCGCTAAAGTAGCTATCGCGATTGTTAGTGATTCTGAAAGTGTGTCTATTCTTTTTGATAGATTTATTGTCATTTGATTATTGTCCTTGCTGTGTATTTTAATTTAAATGGGTCTGATTTTATAATAAAATTAATCAAATTCTTATTAAATCTTCGTTAACATCAACAGCAAAATGAGTAAACACAAGGTCGGAGTAAATTGAAAAAGAATATTTTTTTATTAATAATTGTAAGTGTAATATTTCTTGGCTGCGGATATAAAGCAAATCCTATTTATGTTGATGAGACAAAAGGTGTGAAAAAAGAAGTTGCTAAATGATAATTTATGATTATGTAATAATTGGAACAGGAGTAGCTGGATTAAATGCAGCTAGACTAATACCTCATGACAAAAAAGTTTTAATCGTATGCAAACAATCGCCTTGGGAGTGCAATACATTTTGGGCTCAAGGTGGAATCGTAAGAGCTCGAGACAAAGAAGATATTCCATCTCATATTCAAGATACTATGGAAGCTGGAGCTTATTTAAATGATTTAGATGCTGTAACACTCCTTAGTGAAAAATCAATTACAGCTGTAGATAATTTAATTGAAAGTGGTTTTGTATTTGATAAAAATGAAGCTGGTGAGCTTGCATTTACAAAAGAAGCAGCGCATTCAAAAAGTAGAATTTTACATGCAGATGGAGATGCAACAGGACGAGAGCTTCACATGTTTTTGCTTCAAAATTGTCCGCATGAAGTTGTTACTGCATCAATTGTTATAGACTTACTAATAGAAGATGATATTTGCTATGGCGTTCATATTTTACATCATGATAAAGATAAATTAATATATGCACATAATACTATTATTGCAAGTGGCGGTGTCGGCTCAATTTATAGATACCACACTAACTCAACTACAATAGCTGGAGATATTCAAGGTATTTGTCTTGAAAAAGGTATTAAGCTTCGAGATATGGAGATGATACAGTTTCACCCAACAGTTTTTGTAGATAGTAAAAATGCTAGAAAACAACTTTTAACTGAAGCATTAAGGGGTGAGGGCGCTATAATTGAAGATGAAAGCGGTTACGCATTTTTGAAGGATTATCATCAAGACAAAGAATTGGCACCAAGAGATGTAGTAAGTCGTGCAATTTTTGATTATCATAAAAAAACAGGTTCCAAAATTTATCTTTCATTTCAAAAATTTAATAAAAATGGATTTAAAAAAAGATTTCCTAATATTTATAAAGATTTGAAAGAAGTTGGTTTTGATTTACCTTTTGAAAGAGTTCCAATAAGTCCTGCTTTTCACTATAGTATGGGTGGAATTGAAGTTGATTTGGATTCATTAGTTATTGGGTTTAAAAATCTTTATGCTGTTGGAGAAGTTGCAAGTACAGGAGTGCATGGCGCTAATAGGTTGGCATCCAATTCTCTATTAGAAGGGCTTGTTTTTTCTGATTTAGCGACCAAAAAATCTCTTGAAATTGATTTTAAAATTGATCCAAAGAGATACACTAAAAAAATGGAACATTTTATTCTTGAGAAGTCAAAAGATAAAGCTATCAAAAATTCATTACGAAATATTATGTGGACAAACGTTGGGATAGTAAGAGTTAGACAAGATCTTATTGATAGTCTTGAAGAGATAAATGCATACCTAAAAGAAGACATAGGGAGACTTTTATTTTTAAGGTTACTTACGGCAAAATCTATCATACAAAGCGCAATCAATAGAAAACAATCAATAGGTGCCCATTTCATAAAGGAAAAATAGTGTTTAAATTCTTACTAGTTAGTTTACTTACTGTATTTGCTTTTGGAAGTGCTACTGATATACAATATCCAGATTTAACTATGACATGGGTAGGTTTTTCTGCTCTTGCTATTTTTCTGATAGGCTATTATTTTATTGCAACAGAAGATAAATACCATATTGATAAGTCAAAACCTGCATTATTTATAGGCACATTCATGTTGATTTTGGCAGCTGCATATTATGTAATATATGGGCTAGATTTAAATTTGGTTAACATTGAAGCTAATCATCTTATTCTAGAGATTGCTGGAATCTTCTTCTTTTTATTTGTTGCTATGACATATATAGAATCACTAATTCATATGGGTGTTTTTGATAGACTCAAATATAATCTTGTTTCAAGGGGATACACTTATCGAGAGCTTTTTTGGGCTACAGGTCTATTAGCATTTTTTATATCACCAGTTGCAGATAATCTTACTACAGCACTTATTCTTGCAACAGTTTTAATTACTATCGATAAAACTAAACAAGATTTTTTGGTTCCTGGAGCTATAAATGTTGTTGTTGCAGCAAATGCTGGAGGTGCTTGGTCTCCATTTGGAGATATTACAACACTTATGGCATGGACAGCAGGCAAGGGTGTTTTTACAGATTTTTTGTTTTTATTTCCAGCATCTTTCTTTGGCTACATTGTAACGGCATACTTGTTAAGTCGATACGTTCCAAATACACTTCCTGATTTTGATGTAAAAACAGAAATACAACCACAATTAATGCATGGAGCAAATGTAGTTATCTATCTTGGAATATTTACAATATTTTGTGCTGTTGTTGGACATCAAGTATTACATCTTCCAGCGATGTGGGGTATGTTGTTTGGACTAGCATTATTACAACTTTATTCTGCAAGACTTAAAAAGAAACACAATAGTGAATTCAATGTATTTCATTCAATGGCAAAAATAGAAAATAATACATTGATGTTTTTCTTTGGTATTTTAGCAGCAGTTGGAGTTTTGTATTTTCTTGGTTGGTTGTCACTTGCTGCAGTTGTTTATGATCCGAGTGTTCTTGGTCCTACATGGTCTAATATAGGTGTTGGATTTTTATCTGCATTCGTTGATAATGTTCCAGTTATGAGTGCAATTTTAAAAGCCAATCCAATTATGGGTGTAGATCAGTGGATGCTTGTAACTCTAACAGCAGGAATAGGTGGTAGTTTAATATCATTTGGAAGTGCTGCTGGTGTAGGTGTTATGGGTAAATTACCTGGGATATACACATTTAGTAGCCATTTTAAACTTTCATGGACAGTGTTTGTTGGATATGTGATATCTGTTTTGATTTGGTATGTTCAATATCAAATCCTAGGAATTTTCCATATATCGTAAATAAAATAATTCAATAGATAAATGATCATAATCATTTATTTTTATTGTTAAGTATTTGAAAAAATATTTAATCATAAAAATATAGAGGATAAAAATGAAAAATATACCAATTTTAGTTTTGGATTTTGGAAGTCAATATACGCAACTTATTGCAAGAAGACTTAGAGAGAGTGGCGTTTACGCTGAAATAGTTCCATATAATGAAAAGATTTCTGACATTAAAGCTAGAAATCCACAAGGAATAGTATTAAGTGGTGGACCCGCGTCTGTTTATGCTGAAGATGCTTATAAAGTTGATGCAGAGATTTTTAATCTTGGATTACCAATTCTTGGGATTTGTTATGGTATGCAAACAATTGCGCATTACTTAGGTGGAAGTGTTGTTCCGGCTGATCATCATGAATATGGTAAAGCAAGACTACAAATAGTTGATAATAATTCACCAATTCTAAAAGATATTACAAATAATGAGATTGTTTGGATGAGTCATGGCGATAGAGTTGAAACTTTGCCTACAGGTTTTAAAGTTATCGGAACAAGTGAGAATTCACCATTTGCAGCTATCTCAAATGAAGATAAAAAAATATATGCATTTCAATTTCATCCAGAAGTTGTTCATAGTGTAGAGGGTGCTATTTTACTTAAAAACTTTGCTAAATATATTTGTGGTTGCGAATCAACTTGGAATATGGGAAATTTTGCAAAAGAACAAATAGCAAAGATTAAAGCTCAAGTTGGAGATAAAAAAGTTCTTTGTGGTGTTAGTGGTGGGGTTGATAGCTCTGTTGTTGCAGCACTTTTAGCTGAAGCTATTGGAGATAAACTTGTTCCTGTGTTTGTAAATAACGGTTTACTTAGAGCAAATGAAGTTGTTGACGTTCAAAATATGTTTGCAAGTCGTGGTGTTAAACTTATTACAATCGATGCGGAATATGAATTTCTATCAAAACTTGCAGGTGTAACTGATCCAGAAACAAAAAGAAAAATCATTGGTGAAACTTTTATTCAAGTATTTGATGTGGAAGCAAAAAAACATGATGGAATTGAGTTTCTAGCTCAAGGTACACTTTATACAGACGTAATAGAATCTGTTTCAGTTAAGGGTCCAAGTAAAACAATTAAATCACATCATAATGTTGGAGGACTTCCAGATTGGATGAAATTCGAACTTATTGAGCCATTAAGAGAGATATTTAAAGATGAAGTTCGTGCATTAGGTCTTGAGCTTGGACTTCCTGCTTCAATGATTGGAAGACATCCATTCCCTGGACCAGGACTTGCTATTAGAATTATGGGTGAAGTGAATAGTCCTGATTTAGAAATATTACGAAAAGCTGACACTATTATGCTTGAAGAGCTTAGAGCAAGTGGTTGGTATGATAAAACTTGGCAAGCATTTACTGTTTTACTAAATGTAAAATCAGTAGGTGTTATGGGTGATAATAGAACTTACGATAACACTGCTTGTATTAGAATTGTAAATGCAATAGATGGTATGACAGCTACATTTGCTCATATTCCGCATGAGATATTAGAAGTTATGAGCAGAAGAATTATTAATGAAGTTGATGGAATAAATAGAGTTGTATATGATATAAGCTCTAAGCCACCAGCTACTATAGAATGGGAATAAGACCAAGTCTTACATATGAATTCATTAAAAATAAATAAACAAATAAAAACATTAGATGTTGCAACACTTGGTGATAATCTTATGCATTATGAATATCACACTAGACATCTTTTGTCTCTTATTAAAAATAATGTAGATAGGGAATCACAACAATTTATAAGTGCATATAATGGTTTTAGAGGTGAATTATATGAAAATATAGTTTACGAATTATTGCTTCAGTACGCAATAAATGAGGATCAAATTACACAATTTGTTTTGAAGGGTCCACACCAAAACTTATCTAATCAAGGTAATGAAAAATTTGGACTTCTAATGGATAAAAGTCAGCAAATTGTTTATAAAGCAGGGTACAAAGATGTAAGTGAATACGATGCTATGTTTTTTACGGACGATAGTATTTATTATGTTGAAAGTACAATAGTTCAGTCAACTATAGGTCTTAGAAAAAGACTAAGAAAAAAAACTGCACTACTTACAATGCTTTTCCCAAAATTACACGTAAAGGCATTGATTATTCTTAGTGATGGAGCAAATGGGTTGAATAAATTTCCATCAAATGCTACTGTTTGGGTAACTGAGAATCTAAACGCAGATGATATTCTGTCAAAATTAGTAATCGGAAAAAAATACGAAAAAAGTCCATTTATTAAACATGAAAGTAGTAAATTAATTGAAGCTCATACAATCAAGGTTGATTTTTTCAAGTATTTTGATACTCTTGGTTGGATTTTGAAAAAAGCAATAAATGTAGATAAAACTATCAATAAAAACTTCTTTATGAGTAAAACAGTTTCTCTTTATATTGATATATATTCAAAAGTTTACATTGGATTTATCTCTAAAGACACATTAGGTGAGCTATTAAAATCTTCCCCATCAAATGAGTTTGATATCAACAGTATCGAGCCTCAGTATGTTTATGTGACTTTAGAAAAATTAGATGATGGGAGTTTTGAAATTATTTATTATGTAAGAATTATAAATAGCAAATTGAAAAAAATTGAATTTACATCAAATGGACTAAAACTAAGCGATAAAGATCCAAAAGGGTTTACGGTAGCGGAAACCAAGTTCATTAAACACTGCTTTAAATCAACAAATGAACTGTCATTTGACGATATACAAAAAATAAAACAATCAATTTCTTCTTGGCATTCGGCAGTTTAATCCAAACATAGTTTGGATTAAATGTTCAGCAAATCTACAATCCTTTTAGGATAGAATATTTTTCCTAGGTAGTTCGGGATTTCCATAACATGAGGGTCCGATAATTTTATAAAATAAGCATTAGTAGTGCGATGGTGTGCAATCTTTATCTTTTATAGATATTCGTATTCCAGAAATCGCCTCTTGCTTAATGTCTTTCTCTTTAGATACTAAAGAAAAGATTTGGCTTTTAGGGCCACCCAAATGGTAAACGGCTACTCGGGAATTTATCTACAAATATTGGCTTCATAGATTTTATTTCGAATATTCTGAGCGACTGATATGTATAATTAACAATTCAAATTAAAAAATATTATTATCAATATTTTGATATATCATTTGTATTGCGTCTTCTTTCTTTTTTGCTTCAATCATGATATCAACATCACAATAATCATCTCCTAAAAAGTTTTTAAGCGAAATAAAATCATTATCACTTATGTAATAAGCATGATGTCCTATTTTCCATCGCCTTGTGATGAAATATGAACTTTTGCTCGAGCATTTTTCCAGCTATTTTTTATATCTTTCCATGAAATTTCACTAGGATTTATGTAATGATGGAATATGTCAAATATCATTCCTATGTCGCATCTATTGGCAACTTCTAGAGTCTCTTGCGCTGTAAAATTATATTCATCATTTTCTAAAGCTAGATACTTTTTTAACCATGAATTTTGTTCGAATACCTTACAAAATCTATCTATTGTTGCTTTTTTGTCTCCATTTGAGCCACCAATATGCAATGTTATTATCCCAGTATGTCCTGCTTCGAAACTATCAAGTAATCGTGTACAATATTCAAGTTCTCTAAGTGATGATTCAACAACTTTTGGATTTTTACTTCCTAGCTGTATGAATTGACCAGGATGTATAGTGAGCCTCAGATTATGTTTTAAATTGCTTCTTTTTACTTTTTCAAAATCTGGAGTAAGTTCATTCCAAATAGATTTATCAAAATCTAGATGTGAAGCAAAAGGTATACAACTATTTCCAAGACGAAACATAGTTATATGTCTTTCGTTACAAAATTCAATAACAGAAGTAAAATCATTAATATTTTTACGAGCAATATCTAATGCTTTTTCCTTTGACAGAGAGCTTAGTTTAATAGTACGATTTGTTGATAGTTTTCCATCATTTGTAGAGCAAAACAGTCCAAGTCTTGGATATTTGTTCATTGTTGTTTCCTCTTTTTATTATAGATGTAGTCGAAAATAAATTTATCGATAAAGTTATTTAATATATAGTAAATCAATAGCTTTTGGTATAACTTTTTGTCTTTCAGTTTTGAATAATAGTTTTAAATCATATTTTAGTTAACAAATTTTAATCAATTTATCAACTGATTTTTAATAAATAATATTGATTCTCTTGAGATTATTTTTATATGTATTTTATCAATTACATGGCATAAAATGATACGTATTTAAGAGCATATACAGCCTTAAAACGATAAAATCATTAACATTCGTAATGTACGAAGTAGTATCGTATTCTCATATTGTGAATGCTTTATGGATACAAAATGCTAAATGACTACTCGTGATTTATACATAAAAAATAGGAAAATAATAATGAACATTTTAATATTAGGAAGCGGTGGTAGAGAGTACTCTATAGGACTTGCTTTAACAAAAGAACAAGA
>CAIJNA010000198.1 GCA_903821805.1 uncultured Campylobacterota bacterium
AGCTTAGATTTATTTCAGTAAATATACATAATTCATATTAAGTTCATTTTTTTTCTTTACAATACAAAAAATAAAGGAAAAAAATGAATAAAACAATCTTATCAATACTCGTTCTAGCTTCTTTTTCTTATGGAGTCGAACCTTCAGTTGCACTAAAAAGCTACATGTTAGAGCTTCAAAATCAAGCTAAAATCTTAAATCCTAATTTCTTAAATTTTGATGCCAAGATTGGGAAAGATATATTCTTTCAAAAACAGATTGTTGATGGAAAAGAAATCTCTTGTACAACATGCCATACAAAAAACCTTGGATCTCAAGGATTAAATTCAAAAACAAATAAAATAATTGATCCACTATCACCAAGTGTTAATAGGCTACGCCTTACAGACGTAAAAGAGATGAAAAAATGGCTTAAAAGAAATTTTAATGATGTCTATAAGCGAGAAGGTACGGCCCAAGAAAAGGGAAATGTGCTTGCATTTATATTAAAAAATTAAAAAAGGATATTTATGAAAAATCTAATAATTGCATTATTATTGTTATGCGTTAATTTAAATTCTGATGAAATTAAAATGCCAAAAACAACAAATTTAACATTTCAAAAAGAATGTAAAAGTTGTCATATGGCATTTCAGCCAACTTTATTAAATTCTAATTCGTGGATAAAAGTGATGGATAATTTAAAAGAACATTTTGGAACAGATGCATCTTTAGACCAACAAGAAACAAAAATCATTAAAGATTATCTTGTGAATAATTCTAAAAATAATATAAAAAATGTAACAAATGAAATATACATAACTAAATTACCTTGGTTTACTAGACAGCACAGACGAATATCTGAAAAAACTATTGCGCATCCAAGCATCAAAACATTATCAAATTGTGTTGCATGTCACAAAAATGCAGAAAAAGGAAACTACGATGAAGACGAAATAAAAATTCCTGGCAAAAGTTGGTCTAATAGATAATGAAAATTTTAATTTTTTCTTACACAACTAGAATATTACACTTTTTGTTTGCAACATTTATTTTAAGTTCATATTTACTAAGTGATATTCCATCGCTTTTATGGCTGCATTCAACCTTAGGAATTGCGGCATTATTTATTGTATTACTGAGAGTTATTTGGTTTTTATTCGGAGAAGAAGGTGCCAAAATATCTTCTTTTGATCTTAAATACAAATCTTTAAAGTATTACATTCTTGAATATTTTTGTTTTAAAAACTCAAAAATAAGAAATCCAGCTGCTTCTTATTCTGCAATCTTAATGTGGATATTGACTTTTTTAGTTGGTATCACCGGAATAGTTTTTATTGGTGCTAAATATGGAAGTGGTTTGCTTAGTTTTTTATATTTTAGAGACATAGATCCTCATTTTATAAAAGAAATGCATGAATTATTTGGAAATTTACTAATATTGACTGCTGGATTGCATGTTATAGGTGTTATTGCTGACAATTATTTAAAACAAAGTGGCATAGTAAAAACAATGCTTGATGGAACAATAAAAGTTAAAGCAGAAAATATTTTACCTTTTTCTAATTCAAAGTTAACAGCAATTTTTAGCACTAGTTTAATTCTATTATTTATTTTGTATTTGGTTTCATATAGAGATAATATATTTTTTAATACTCAAGTTTCACATAATGACTATAAATCTTTAGCACCAGTTATGTATGCAGAATGCAAGGAATGTCATGTTTTTTATCCACCAAATTTAACATCACTTCAAACACAAATGAATATTTTGAATAATTTAGAAAATCATTTTGGAACTGATGCTTCCCTTGACAATAAAACATTGGCCTTGATAATACAAGAAACAAAGCTATTTGGAAAGATTAAATCACAATATAAATTTGAAGATCTTGAAAACAATGAAAGTATTACTAAAACTGAACAATGGAAACATTTCCATGAAGAATTTGATGACAATTGGTATGTAGAACATAAAATAAAAAGAACTAATTGTAAAGCTTGTCATATAGGCTTTGAGGATGGCTCAATTAATCCATTTGAGATAAAATAAATTGATTTAAATAAATTTTCTGTTATTCTAAGACTAGTAAATAAAAGGTATGGTAAACTTATCGAATACAAATTAGGAGACAAGATGACAATAACAAAAAGCGTAACATTTATTGCGAAAGATGGCTGCGAAGATAAAATGAAAGAACTTTTAACAGCTATGGTTGCTCCAAGTAAAGCAGAAACTGGATGTTTATTTTATGAAATATTTCAGTATGAAAATAATTTAAATAAATTTATGGCTGTTGAAACTTGGGAAAATGAAGAAGCTCTTGATGGTCACAAAGCTAGTGATCATTATCGAATATACAAAACAAGTTATGAGCCTTTTTGTGATAACAAATATACTGATGAGTTGGTAGTTCTTGGATGAAAAATCTTTGGAATAGTGATTTAGCATCTAATTTTACAAGTGATATAGAGCAAAGAGTTTATACTTCAAATCTTTTGGGGCAAAGCGATAGACTTGTATTACATGGAGGCGGGAATACTTCTGTTAAATCAACAGTTGATGGCGATGAGATACTTTTTGTAAAAGGAAGTGGATGGGATTTGGTGAACATTAAAGCAGAAGGCTTTGCTCCAGTAAATCTTAATGTTTTAAAAAATATGGCTAAATTAGAGTTTTTAAGTGATAGCGAAATGGTTCGATTACAAAAAGATGCAATGATAAATAAAACTGCTCCAAATCCATCTGTAGAAGCTATTTTACATGCAATTATTCCATATAAATTTGTTGATCATACTCATGCTGATGCTGTCGTAACGATTTCAAATAGCAAAAATGGTAAATACTTAATTAAAAAACTTTTTCCAAACTTTTTGATTATTCCATACATCATGCCAGGATTTATTCTTGCATCTAAAATTTATGAATTAACTAAAGATTTTGACTGGGGAAAATGTGAAGGTATAATTCTTCATAATCATGGGATTTTCACCTTTGATAATGATGCCAAAACATCATATGATAAAATGATTAAATATGTCAATCAAGCGGAAGAATTTTTAGACAAAGAAGCTTCTTTATCAATGCTAAACATTAACAACAATCAAAAAGAATTTGATGTTGATATTTTGATTAAATTAATTAGTATAGAAAAAGAATTCGATATTGCTTATACAATTAATAATTCAGAATTGGCTCTTTGTTATTCATCACTAAAGGTAGAGAAGTTAACAAGGGGTGTATTGACACCTGAGCATATCATTAGAACTAAAAGATCACCTCTTTATTTGATAGCAAACGACGATTTGGATGATATGAAAATAGCTCTAAAGAAATATATTAAGGAATATGTAGAATACTTCGATGCATATTCAACAAGTGAAACAATGCTAAACCCTGCTCCAAATTATATTGTAGTAAAAGATTTTGGTGTTATTAGTGTTGGTAAAACACAAAAAGAAGCTTTGATTGTTAATGATGTCGTGTCCCATACAATTGAGGCTGTTTTAAGAGCAGATATGCTTGGTGGATACGAAAGTATTTCTTTGAAAGATAGTTTTGATATGGAATATTGGGAATTAGAACAAGCTAAATTAAAAAAATAATGATGATGTTTTGATTTCTTATGGTGCTAGTCTGTTGATAGTCCATTCACCATTTGTTTCAAGTCTATATTCAAATCTATCATGCAATCTATCTTTACCACCTTGCCAAAATTCAACAACAATAGGTTTGATTTGATATCCACCCCAAAATGATGGAAATGGAATTTCTCCATTAACAAACTTAGTTCTTATCTCGTTAAATTTAGCTTCCAGGAGACTTCTTGAGCTTATTATTTCACTTTGATGTGAAACCCAAGCTCCAATTTGACTTCCCTTTGGACGACTTAGAAAGTATTTTAGAGAATCCATTTTGCTTATTTGCTCAATAGTTCCTTCAATCTTTACTTGTCGTTCAAGTCCAAGCCAAGCAAAATGCA
>CAIJNA010000199.1 GCA_903821805.1 uncultured Campylobacterota bacterium
AATATTCATTTGATTTTTCTTTTAGTCTTTTGTATATTTTTAAAAAATCTGTACTATAAACTCTTGTGTCTCCAATTGTTGTTATAAAATTAGTGTCTCCACTCCATCTTGGAACCAAGTGCAAATGAATATGTTCTGCAATTCCAGCACCAGAAACGCTTCCTAAATTCATTCCAATATTTACACCTCCAGCATTTAAAACATCTTTTAGCAACTTCACTCCTTTTTGCGCAAACAGTGTCATACTTGCCCAAATTTCAGGATCTAAATCTTCAAGTTTATCAGTATGTAGATTTGGAATAATCATAAAATGACCAGGACTATATGGGTATTTATTCATAACAATAAAAAAATCTTTTTCCCTATGAAGAACACCAAGTTCTTCATCATCATGCATATTTTTAACTATATGGCAAAAAACGCAACCATCTATTTTTTTACTATTGTGAGACACATATTCAGTTCTCCAAGGTGCATATACTCTTTCCATAAAAATTCCTAAATAAAGTTAGGTGCATCGTTTGCAAACAAGATTAAATCACCAAATTTAGTATTTTCAAGAAGACAAACTTCCATATCAGATTTATCTTTTAAGATTACAACTTGTGCTTTTTTAATATTATTCACAAGAATTTGTTGATTAATGTCTCCTGTAATAATAGCAATATCAAACACATCATCAATTGCTTTGGCAAGTTCAATATTTGCTTCGTCAGTGCTCTCAACAATTCCGGGAGTTATAATAACTTTTCTTCCATCATGCGTTGAAGAAATTTTTACAGCCTCAAGCATCCCCTCAAGATTTCCATTAAAACTATCATCAAGAATAACTTTTCCATTAACTCGTGAAATATGCAATCTATGATCAACTGCTTTGATATTGTTTAAAGCAGCTTTTATCTCTTCAATTTTCATCCCTAATTTATGTGCAACCAAAATAACGGCTGTTAAATTTATGGCATTAAATGCACCTAATATTGGTGCGTGGAAATGTTCAGTTCTTCCATCAATATCTATATTAAAATTGATTCCATCCAAATCACTTTGTGTAACTTGAAGATTTTGAGGAAAATGAGTAATTGTTGGATAGTCTAAAATAGGAACACTTGTATGGACAAATCCATGAATCAATTTTGGAGATTTTAATATTTCCATTTTTGTATGAATAATGTTATCGAGAGTTTTAAAATACTCAATATGCTGCTCTCCAACACTTCCTATTACCGCATATTCTGGTTCTAAAAACATAGTAATATCTTCAATATCACCCTTTTCTCTAGCTCCAGCTTCTGCAATATAAACTTCAGTATCCAAAGGCAAATCATCATTTACATCTTTACAAATTCCACCAATTGTATTTACACTTCGTGGTGTCATATAAACAACAAATTTTTTTCTAAGAACTTGGTGTAAATAATTTTTTATTGATGTTTTTCCGTACGATGCCGTTATTGCAACTGTTACTAAATTATTTATTTTTTCTAATCTTTTTTTAGCTTTGTGCTTGAAACTTAAAAAGAATATTTTTTCCAAAACCGTTGTTACTGCGTAAGTCAAAATCAAAACAATCGCAACTCCATAATTAGAATCTACACTTAAAAATAAAAGTCCATCAACTATAAATGCAAAAGCCAATAAAATAGTCAAAAATCTTTTAACTCTTCCTGTCAAAACAACACTTGCCGATAAATTTTTATTCCATAAATAAAGGCTTGTAACATAGAGTAAATAAAAGTAAATTGCGAAATATTCAAATGGTAAAAGATAAAAAAGAACAATTGGCGTAGCAAAATAAATTATATGCCATTGCTGTTTGTGGTGCTTTAATACGACTCTCTCAATTTTATAGTTGTACCATTGAAGATTTGTTATTAAATACCAACCAAGAGCTAGTAGAAGTAATATGTTTGTAAAAACCTCAAAGTAGTTTAAATATTCGGTCATCTATTTTCCTTCATTTTTATTTAATATATTGTCTATCTCTTGAGCATGTTTCAAAAAGAAATAATGATCTCCATCAAAATCATAAAACCTACTATTAGAGATCAATTTGTGAATAATCTTTCCGCTCGCAATACTTGTAGCAGTATCACTTTTACCCCAAAAAATTGTTGTTTTTCCATTATAGTTTTTGAACTTTTGGCTAAAGTCTTCATCAACTACATTTTTAAAAGTGCTATACATATTTTCACTCATAGATTCAACATCTTTACTTCTAAATAATTTACTAAAAAATGAAAATCCAAGTTTATTTGCTATTTTTGCAAATCTTATTTTTGCCTTTACTTTTGAACTTTTTTCTTCCAAGATGCCAGCCGTACTAAGCAAAATAAGATGTTTTGGACCAAGAAGCGTTGCAACTTTTCCACCAAAACTATGCCCTGCGATTGTAGTTTCTTCTTTATCAATACTTAATGATATGAAAAATTCATTTAAAATATCTGCATAATCGCATGTAGTTAAAATGTATTCATTTGTACTTTTCCCAAATCCTGGCATATCAATGTAGATATGTTTATAAGTTTTTAGCACTTTTGCAAAAGCAGTTTTCATAACATCCTTATTGCTTCCCCAACCATGTAAAAAAACTATAGTTTCTTGATTTGTTGGATTTAATATTTCATAATTGATTTCAAAATTTTGATTATTTAGATTGATATTTTTTATTGCCATCTACTTTTCACTCGCCTTTGTTTTTATTATTTTCTTACTTTTTATTGATATGTTTTTTGTTGTTTTTTTACCGTCCACACCAAATCTACCGTCACTTTTGCAAACAGACTTAAGTCCACAATCTTCACACATAGGATTTACTGCCTTGCATTTATATCTTCCAAAAAGGACCATTGCTTGATGAAAAATATGCAAATCTGCTTTTAGTTTTTTAACTAGTTCTGCTTCAGTTTGCTCAACAGTTTTTCCACTACTTAGGCCTAATCTGTGTGAAACCCTAAATACATGGGTATCTACAGCCATAAGATTTGCTCCATCTGCCTCTATTAAAAATACATTTGCAGTTTTGTTACCAACACCAGCTAATTTCATTAATTCTTTTTGGTTATGCGGAATAACACCATCATGAAATTCTTCTACATTTATAGCCATTTTGATAATATTTTCTGCTTTATTGTTAAAAAAACTACAACTTTTTAAAAGTTCTTTTACATCTTCAATATCAGCTTTGGATAAACTTTTAGTATCAGGATACTTAGCAAAAAGAGCTGGTGTTATTATATTTACTCTTTTATCAGTACACTGTGCAGATAAAATAATATCTACAAGCAATTCATAATCATTAGAATACTGGAGCTCTGTAACAACGCCGCTATAATTTTCCAAAAAATAATCTCTAATAAATTCAATATCGTGTTTTGTTGCTTTTTTCATTATTGCATATATCTTTTTATCTGTTTTTTCATCATGATGCAGTTTTTAAGTTGCATTTTCTTAGATTCTGTAGATTTTACCAAACTCATACTTACATCATAGATATTTCAGATACTTCCTATAGTTAAAGTTGTTTTTTGATAAAATCGCAACTATTATAAAAACACAAAAGGATTCATAAAATGGATATTTTATTAGCTAGAAACGAAATACAAGAAAAACCAAAAAAAATCAGCCTTACTAAAATCAAAGAAGAATTAAAAGATTCAACAGGGAAAATTTACTACTTTGATAGAGACAACTCTCATAAAAATATGATGGCATTAGTTGAAAGTCTTGAAACTTCGGGTTACAATGTAAACTTTAGAGAGATCAAATATGGTCTTGGTGATGAAGAATATATGTATGAATTACATGCTCTTTAAGAGCTAATAAAAGAAAAAACACACTAGAAATGTCAAAAAAACTCTTCATAGAAACCCTTGGATGTCAAATGAATTCAAGGGATACAGAACATATTATTGCCGAACTAAATACTCACAATAACTACACTCAAACAACAGATCCAAAGGATGCAGATTTAATAATCATTAACACATGTAGCGTTAGAGAAAAGCCTGTGGCTAAACTATTTAGCGAATTGGGTCAATTCAACAAAATCAAAAAAACTGGGGCAAAAATTGGCGTTTGTGGATGCACTGCAAGTCACCTGGGTGATGAGATTATTAAGCGTGCTTCTTATGTTGATTTTGTTGTTGGTGCTAGAAATATTTCAAAAATTTCAAAAGCTGTTGAAACAAAGGGAAGTGTTGAAATTGATATAAATCATGACGAAACAAATTATGATTTTAGCGAATTCAGAAGCTCTCTTTATAAAGCAAACATCAATATTTCACTTGGTTGCGATAAGCAATGTACTTTTTGTATAGTTCCAGCAACTAGAGGCGATGAGATAAGCATTCCTGCTGAAATAATTTTAAATGAAGCTAGAAAATCAGCAGCTAGTGGTATGAAAGAGATTTTTTTACTTGGTCAAAATGTAAATAATTATGGAAAATATTTTTCATCAGATACTGAGAAATACGATTTTACGAAGTTACTACAAGAAATTAGTAAAATTGATGGGATAGAGCGAATTAGATTCACTTCACCTCATCCGCTTCATATGGATGATGCCTTTATAGAAGAGTTTGCAACGAATCCTAAAATTTGTAAGTCAATACATGTCCCATTACAAAGTGGCTCAACTAAAATTTTAAAAGATATGAAAAGAGGATACACAAAAGAGTGGTTCTTGAAAGTTTGTGACAAAATAAAAGCAAAAGTTCCAAATGTAAGAATTAGCACTGATATTATTGTTGCATTTCCAGGTGAAACTGATCAGGATTTTAGAGACACATTAGATGTTGTAAATCAAGTTAAATTTGATCAGATATTTAATTTTAAATATTCACCACGTCCAAATACTCCAGCTGCAAATTTAGAACAAATTGATAGCGAACTTGGAACTAGTCGATTAAATGAATTGATAGAGTTACATAAAACTCATCAGGATTATCATATGGATAAGTTGGTAGGTCAAATTCATAAAGTTTATTTTGAAGATTTAAAACCCAATGGTGAGATTATGGGATTTAGCGACAATGGAATGCAGGTATTTGTAGATGGTAGTGAAGAGTTGCTAGGTCAAATAGTTGATGTAAAAATTACACAAAATACTAGAACTTCAGTTAAAGGAGTTGTTATTAAATGAAAAATACAACTAGAAAATTAAAAAAGAATATTCAAATTTCCATTCTTCCATTTTTTTTACAGTTATTTACAAGACTCATTTATCTTACAAACAAAAAAGTATTTCACATTCCTTCTAATATGGACAATGAAAGCTTTATTTTATGTATGTGGCATGGTGACTTACTTATGCAAGCATTCAATTATAGAAATTTCAAAAAAAATGGAACAGTAAAAGTTATCGTTAGCGAACATAGTGATGGCGAAATAATAAGAAGAACAGTGGAACATCTTGGTGTTGGCTCATTAAGCGGTTCATCTACAAGAGGTGGAGCAAAAGCGCTCTTGGGAGCAATAAAAGCATTACAAAACGGTATTGACGTAGCAATTACACCAGATGGTCCAAAGGGTCCAGCTCATTCTATTGCAGACGGAATAATAATGATTGCACAAAAAACTGGTTCAAGAATAGTATGTTTTGGCTCTAGGCCATCAAAATCTTGGACTACAAATTCTTGGGATAATTTTACTATTCCGAAGCCTTTTGGAACTATAGATTTTATGGTAAGTGAGCCATTTGAGATAAATAATTTAACTCTTGAAGAAGCTAAAGACAAAATCAAAATCAACATGGAGAAACTGTATGAGTAACAAAGAAATACAATACATAAGTATCATCAAAATGGATAAAAACATTAAGCTTGATTATCAGATTTTTACAAACAATAAATTATTGCCAAAAGAACAATTAGTATTTTCGTTAAATGATGGAAATATTTCAGCAGAAACACTTTTGAAAATCCAATTATTAGAAACAGAATCAAAACATACGATTATTTCTGCGATATGTGAAGATTCAAATCAAATGATTGTAAATAAAAAATCTGGAAAAAGTAAAGATGACTACAGTATTGCATTTGATGATTATCACAATATAGTTCTCCCAAAAGAAGCTTTAAAACAATCAAAAGACTTTTACAATAATGGAAATATAGACTATTTAATATCTCCGTTTACAATTTTAAGACAAGAATTAGCGACAAATTCAACACCAAATTCTCTAAATATATTTATTTTAAACAACACAATGTATTCGATATTTTTAGATCAGGATAAAAAGTTTCTACATAGTTCAATAAATTTTCTAACACCTTATTGTGATATTAAAAAATCAATACA
>CAIJNA010000200.1 GCA_903821805.1 uncultured Campylobacterota bacterium
AAATTATAAGAGCCAATACTTGAAGTGCTGATGCTAAACCATCTCCAGTTTTCGCAACATCACCAAAAATGATGTGTCCACTTTGCTCTCCACCAAAATTGATGTTTTTTTCTTTCATTATTTCTAAAACATATTTATCGCCAACATTTGAACGGAACAATTTAATTCCATTTGCTTTTAAATATTCTTCAAGTGCAACATTGCTCATAACAGTTGCTACGCAACTATTTGATGGAAGCTTTCCTTCATTTTTTAAAAATACAGCTAGGGCACCTATTAATTTATCACCGTCAATAACTTCACCTTTTTCGTCAACAATAACTAATCTATCAGCGTCTCCATCAAGTGCAATTCCAATATCAGCTCGATACTCCCTAATAACTTTTCCGATATTTTGTGGATGAAGAGCCCCGCAATCTTCATTAATATTAAATCCGTCTGGTTTATTGTTTAACACTATTAAATCAGCACCAAGTTCTTCTAAAATAGTTGGGGCAACTTTATAAGCAGCACCATTTGCACAATCTAGAACTATTCTTAGATTATTTAAAGACATAGCTTTTGGGAAAGAAGTTTTTATTGAAACTATATATCTACCAATAACATCATCAATTCTTTTTGCTTTTCCTATGTTTTTTCCTGTTGCTTGAGATGAAGCTAATAGTTTTTCATCATAAAAAATCTCTTCGATTTTTGCTTCAACATCAGTATTTAATTTATCACCTTTACAGTTGAAAAACTTTATTCCATTGTCTTCAAATGGATTGTGTGAAGCACTAAGCATTATTCCAGCATCACATCTCATTGATTCCGTTAAATAAGCAATTGCGGGAGTTGGCATAGGACCTATTTGAATTACATCATACCCTACACTTGTAAATCCACTAACAAGTGCATTTTCTATCATATAGCCACTTCTTCTAGTATCTTTACCTAGAAGAATTTTTTTGCTTTTCTTTGTTGATACATTATTAAAATATATTCCAGCAGCTTGAGCCAATTTAAGTGCAGTCATTGCATCTAAAAAATCACCAGCTTTTCCTCTAACACCGTCTGTTCCAAATAGTTTCATTGCTTTTCTTTATGTTGATTTATTAATGAATTTTATCAAATGATTACTTAACATCAATTTTGCGAGATTTTAGAGCTTAAATAGCGTAAAAGCAAATATTAACTAAAGCTTATTTTAAGTGGTTCTTAAGTAGTATTCCACACAAAAATTCGCCAAAACCCCATAATTCAGTGGGTTACGCCAATAAAAATTAAAAAATAAGAGGATTACCAATATGGCAAATCATAAACAAACTGCAAAAAGAGCAAAACAAACGATCGTAAAAACTGAAAGAAATAGATTTTACAAAACAAGAATCAAAAACATCACAAAAGCTGTATTAGTAGCTATCGATGCAAATGATAAAGAAAAAGCAATGGATGCAATGAAAACTGCAAATAAATATTTACACCATTGTGTAAGTAAAAACATTCTTAAACTTGGTACTGCTTCTAGAAAAGTAAGTAGATTACAACAAAGAATTAATTCACTATAACGACTCTAAAAGGTAGGCTATCGCCTGCCTTTCTTCTGTACAAAACTCCACTTAAGGCAATCCAATGTTACAAGAAAAACTCAAATCTTTTATAAAAAGAAGTGAAGATATACACGATTTATTGGCTTCATCTGACATATTAAACGATATCAAAAGAATGACTGCATTATCAAAAGAACAATCTAGTATTGCAAAAATTGTAACTGCCGCAAAAGAATACAATCAAATTATTGAAGACATTGAAGAAAATAAAATGTTACTTGACGATAAAGAATTAGCTGAGCTTGCAAAAGAAGAGCTTAGGGATCTAGAACAACGAAAACCAATCCTGGAAGAAGAGATTAAAATTCTTTTACTTCCAAAAGATCCAAATGATGATAAAAATATTTATATTGAGCTAAGAGCTGGGACTGGTGGAGATGAAGCTGCACTATTTGTTTCTGACTTATTTAGGGCTTATATCAGATATGCTGAAAATCAAGGTTGGAAAACTGAAATTATGAGTAGTAGTGAAAGTGAATCTGGTGGATTTAAAGAGATGGTTTTCCTTGTAAAAGGTGAATCTGTTTACAGTAAAATGAAATTTGAAAGTGGAATTCACAGAGTTCAAAGAGTTCCTGAAACTGAATCTCAAGGGAGAGTTCATACATCTGCCATTACTGTTGCAGTTATTCCTGAGGTTGATGATATTGAAATCGAAATTAGAGAGCAAGATTTAAAAATTGACGTTATGAGAAGTAGTGGAAGTGGTGGTCAATCTGTTAATACAACAGATAGTGCTGTTCGTATAACTCACTTACCTTCTGGAATTGTTGTAACAAATCAAGATCAAAAGTCTCAACATAAAAACAAAGAAAGAGCCATGAAGGTTCTAAAAGCAAGACTTTACGACATGCAAGAACAAGAAAGAATGAGTAAAGAAGATGCTAATAGAAAAGAGCAAGTTGGAACTGGTGATAGAAGTGGAAGAATTAGAACTTACAACTATCCTCAAGGGCGAATATCTGACCATAGAATCAATCTGACTCTTTATCGTTTAGATAATATTATGCAAGATGGATTACTTGAAGAGATAATTGATCCTCTTACAGCTGATTATCAAGCAAGACTTATGGAAGCTGCTGGCGTATAATTAGTTGTGACTTCAATCACAAAAAGTTGGTAAAATGAAATACTTTGAATTAAAAGCTTTTTGTGAATATCTACAAAGATTTAACGAAATTAAACATATTAAAAGAGTAGAAAACAATACTCTAAAAGTAGAATTCCAAAAAAACGTTGTAATATTTTTTGATATGACACGAGGAAATGCTACAGCTTATACAAAAACTAATACGGAAGATTCTATTCATCCTGCAAATACAAAAAAAGATTTTAAATCTCCTTTTGATGTGCTACTTCGCAAAAAATTTACAGCAAGTAAAATAGAAAAAATTTATCTTAAAAATGATGACAAAGTACTTTGTTTTGAAGTGTCCGCGAGATCTAGCTATAAAAAAGAAATTGTTACTCTACAATTTGAATTCACTGGAAAAAATACAAATGTAATCATCTTAGATGAGCACAATACAATTTTAGAAGCACTTCGTCACATCGATGAATCTAGCTCATCTAGGGTTATAAAAGTTGGAATAAAACTTGATGATTTACCAAGACCTAATTTTAAATTTGAAGAAAAAGATTGTATCGACATTGAACAAACGCTCGCAAATAATTACTTAGGAAATGAGCTTAAAGAGCTTGAAAACACAAAAACACAAAAAATCAGTGTCATATCAAAACAAAAAGAGAAACTGCAAAGTATTCTGAATTCACTTCAAAGCATTGATGTTTTAGAAGAAGAATCGCAAGAATTATACAAAAATGCAAATATTATTTTATCAAATTTGCATAATATTAAATCATATGAAAAAGAAGCTACATTTGATGATTTTGATGGTGGCAGAACAACAATCAAGTTTGACAAGAACTACCCGACGCCATCAAGATATGCTGACTTCTTGTTTAAAAGCGCGAAAAAATTAAAACAAAAAAAAGAAAATCAATATCTTGAATATGAAAATTTATCTCAAAAGATTGAATTTTTTGAAAGATTGGCAGTTATCATAAAAAATGCTAAAACAATACAGGAGATAGAATTCTATCTACCAAAGAAAGATAAAAATATCAAGAAAACAAAAAAAATGGAGCCATATCAAAGTTTTTTTATTGATGGATTCAAAATAATGTTGGGTCGGGATGAGAGGGAAAATATTTTCCTTTTGGAAAACAGTAAAGCGAGCGATTTTTGGTTTCATCTTCAAGGCCAGCCATCATCTCATGTGATAGTCCAAAATACAAAAAAAGATATTCCAGATCACATTATTGAAGAGGCTGCCAAAATATGTGCCAAATTTTCAAGCGATAATGATGGTGTTTTTGTCATAGATTTTACACAAAGAAGAAATGTCAAAATTCAAACAAAAGCAAATGTCTTATACAACCCATACTCAACAGTTGTTATCAAAATATAGATTACGATATTTAAATTTAGTGTTATTTTCCAAACACAATTTTGTCTAGAGTAACACTCTCGAGTTCTTCTCTAAATCTTTTCGATGCATCTTCTAAAGCGCTTTCTTGAGATGTTGAAGATCGCCCAACTGTACTAATAATTTTGTTTGATACAATTTTCTCATCACTTATTACAGATATAGTTATTGTTACTTTTGCTATATTCCATCCATTTGTCATGCTGTATTTTGGTTGAACATTTAATTTTATTGAAACATCACTTTTTGATGAATTGCTTGAGATCTTAAATTTATTTAAATTTAGCATATCAACAATATGATCTGCAAAATATTTTTCCTGTATGCTTGTCTCAACACTCACTATACAAGCTTGTTTGATGTCATCAAGAGAATCTATGTATTTATCATATTTCTTTACATACAAAGGATATGAGAATTCATTATTGATTGCATTTAATACAATAGCTTGTGCTTTTGCTTCTTTAATCATGGGGTACATATCTTGCAATATATGAATTTGTGATAATTTTGATTTGCCGTCAAGTGAACCATGCAATTCATCAATTCTATTATCTCTAGTATCAAATTCACTTTTTTTCTGAGTAAATAAATCTATCCTATTTACTTGCATTAGTACATAAAATCTTCCATTAATCAGTTGACTATTTTTAACTGTTGCATTTGTAAACTTTATCTTTTGAACTTCAACTTTCACATCTTTTGAAATATCTTTCGAATATGAATCTTTCCCATTTAATACACTTGTCTTTGTTGTTGTTTGCAGAGATGATGATATTGAAACAACTAATCCTGCGGCCATATTATTTAAAGCATTTGATTTCGCAGCTTCAAGATTTTCACCATCACCAGAACCATACAAAAATAAACCAGTATTTGCTGGTGAATTTAAATACCATTGTGGAATTTCAATATCCTGCTTAGAATTAACGCATCCCACAAATGCAAGACTAAACACAACCATAAGGGAGCTAAAAACTGTTTTTTTAAGGTTATTATATTTCAACTGTTACCTTTTATTAATATAGTTTTTGGACTAATTGACCAATTTTTAAATTTGATCCATCGCCATCTTGAATAGTTGTCCATGTTGTAGATGGTGTGATTTGTTGTGTTGCTTTTAATTTTATATTTGTCATTGTAATATCACAGCTTTCTTTACCAGTAATAGGATCAACCAGAGAATCAAATACTAAAGCTTGGAAAATTTGGTTTTCAACAACTTTAAAATCTCGGCCAATATTTACTTGAGCAATAATATCTTTATTTTTAGATTTTAACTGTGTTATATAGCCTTTAACCGAGAAATAAGTAGCAAAATCTGGTGCGATTTCAGGCAACACATCCATCATAGCTTTTTTGATAGCACCAACAACTTGGTCATAATTTGGATTTGGAATTTTACCTATATTTGTTGAGCCTTCCAGTGTTCTTGTGAACTCAATTTTTCCTGTTTCTACGTCAATAATTTTTATTGTTGCCTTAGAACTTACTATCATTCCATCAGTTACAGATGCACCGACTTGCATAAGCATGCCCATTAGCTTTACACCATTATTATCAGATTGTGATGTAGATCTTCCTACAGCATTTGCGGCACCACTATTATCTCGATATTTTTGATCTACATTGTCTATTGAACCAGTAATAATATATTTAGCGCCCGATAATTTACCAAATTTAGCTACAGTTGCTGGATCTACAAGGCCACTATCTTGAAATTTTAACTCTGTATTTATCTTGTCCATATCGCTTCTTGTAAGCAATATTGCTCCGCCACTATTTACAACCATAGATTCTAAAGGACCAGTAAAAGATTCCGCTAGTTTAGCATCAACACTCCTATTTTCAGTGTTTGAATTACTATTTGTTTGACTAGCTCCACCAGCAATAAATTTTCCAGGAGTCATTCCAACTCCAATTAGAGCAGAACTATTTCGTCGTGAGTCAGTTTTTGAAATCTCTGCTTTACCGAAAGTCGAATTATTAGTAAAATCCACAACAGCAACTTTTGGCATAGCTGAATTATAATATGGTCTACAAATATCTGGGATTTCAACTTTATGATTGATTTTATTTGGATATGCTGCCACATCGATCTCATTTTTTCCACAGCCTGTCATTATCACAATAGTAGCTGTCAAGAGAACTAAAACTTTGATGATGTTATTCATTTTGTATCCTTATTTTGAAGTACAATATTATACTTCTTTTGTGATTAAAGAGCTTATTTTCTAGCTTCTTAATAAGTCCCTTAGACTTTCTTTTGGGTCTTTTCCATCCAAAATTAATTTAACTTCTTTTGCTATAGGTGTGTAAATATTTTGTTCACAAGAAAGTTTATAAATAGCTTCGCTTGTCTTTACACCCTCTGCAACTTCTCCTAATTCTAGCAATATTTCTTCAAGTGATTTGTTTTTAGCCAATCCTAATCCAACTCGATAATTTCTACTAAGTATTGATGATGCGGTTAAAAATAAATCCCCAGCTCCACTTAAACCTATAAATGTTTCTGTTTTTGTTTCTCCAAAATACTTAGAAAATCTTTCCATTTCTACCAGGCCTCTTGAAATAAGACTTGCGCTTGCGTTTTGTCCAAGGCCCAAACCATTACATATTCCACTTGCTATTGCTAAAACATTTTTATAAGCACCTGCTATTTCAGCTCCAATAACATCATCACTATAATATGTTTTTATGAAATCCGGAAAGAATGGCGAAAACTCATCATAAAAATCTTTTTCCATAGAGTTCAAAACTAAAGCCGTGGGCAAACCTTTCATAACTTCACTTGCAAAAGATGGTCCACTTATAAATCCAAGATGTGAAGATGGTACAAATTCCTCATATATCTCCTTTAAAAAACATCCAGTATCTGCCTCTATTCCTTTTGCGGCAACTAAAACTTTTTGCCCTGTATATTTAAAATTTGTAGCAAGCCAACTTCGAACACTTTGTGCTGGAATAGCTATAACCAAATAATCACACATCAATGCCTCAGGAAGCGATACAAAGTTTTTTATTTGTCTTGGGGTTCGTGAACTTATTAACACTTCATTTTTAAAAGACAATGCATAATGAAGTGCTTCACCCCATTTTCCTGCTCCAATTACTGCTATATTTGCCATTTTTTTCCTTTATTTGAAGTGTTGTAGTTGATTTTTGTTAAATAAAGTCCTGTTGCCGGAGCCAATGTTTTTGAAAAAACACCTTCTAGCAAAAGCTGCTTTTTTAAATTGTCAATAGTTTGTTTTCCATCTGAAATTTTCAGTAAAAAATCAACCATCATTCTAATCTGACTTCTCAAATAGCTATTTGCTTTAAATTTAAAAATAATACATTTTTTATACTCATAAATTTTGATCTCATAAATCTCTCTTATTGTGCTTTTTGGCTCGCTACCAACTTTACTAAAGTACAAGAAATTATGCTTTCCAATTAGTACCTTCGAGGCCTCTTGCATAATTTCTAGCTTTGTATTTTCATGATGGTATAAATAGTTATGGGTAAATGGATTGGTTCTTTCAGTTGAAACAACATATCTATACTCGCGAGAAATAGCACTAAATCTAGCATGAAAATCATTTGGAACTTTTTCAATTCTTTTAACATAAATAAAATCGCCAACAAGTCTATCTATGGCTATTTTTAGTTTGTTTTCATCTTCCCAAAAAGCAGGTAACACAAAAGAAACAACTTGGTTTGTACTATGGACATCTTTATCAGTGCGTCCACTAAAAACTGTTTTTCCTGTGATTCCCAATGTAGCTAGTGCTTTTTCAAGTTCACCTTGAACTGTTATTTCTTTTGGTTGCTTTGCTGAACCATTAAATTTGCTTCCATCATATGAAATAGTTAGTTTGATATTCATAGATTTAAGATCTTAATAATGAGGCTTTACGCGAATTCTATAAATCACATAAGACACCAAAATCCAAATGCCCAATAGAAGATAAATCATATTAACATCTCTCAATTCGGCTACTTTTTGAGTAGCTATCATATAAATTGTTGTAAGAATAATCGCATAAACTGTATTATTATTTTTTTCATATCTTGGGTTATAAAATCCTAATGCAACAAAAAATAAAACAGAAGCAATTGGAAATAATGATATAAAAATATTCTCAACAAAGAGCCTTTTTTTTGACGATTGAGGATCAATGTTTGTCCAATATAAAATTAGATCACCAATTGTTGCTACTTCAGAAACTTCCGAGGATTTATATCTCAAAAGCATATTCTCGAAATCAATTTGCTGAAATTTGTCTTGTGAGATATTGATAGCAGAACCGCCATTAAGCTCAAGCTTTAAATAATCTCTTTCATTGTCAATAAAAGCTTCTTTTGCCATAACGAATGTATCTTTGTTTTGATTTGGCTGAAAAAGTGTAATATCTTTATACGTATTACCCGTTTTACCTTCAACATAAATGTACCATGGTCCAAAAACTTGTCCGTATTCACTTGGCTTCACATTAAATTCTGCTTCTTTTTGCTTCTTATTAATGAATTTACCTTCAAGATAATCCGACTGTGGAATAACAATGAAAGATATAACAAACAATGAAAGAGATGCTAAAAATGAGACTGGAATAAGAATTCCCAATAGTTTCATTGGAGAAAAACCAAAACTAGAAATAACAATTAATTCGTACTCTCCAGATAGTTTTGAAAGATTTATAATCATAGATATGAAAAAAGTTACTGGTAGAGTATAATACAAGATAATAGGCATTTTTAACAAATACAGATATCCAAGTTCAGCAAAAGTCATAGTAATAACTGAAGTTAATGAAGCAATCTTTACAAGAAAAACAACTGAAGTTATCGTAAAAAGTGATAAAAAAATCGGGAAAAAACTATTAGATAGTGTTTCTGTAATATATTTTTTAAGTAGTCTCATTTTATCCTTACCCTAGACCAACGGCATTATAAGCTTGCTCAACAAGTAGTTTGCAATTCTTCTCTTAATTAGTTTTACTTGCATTAAATTATCAAACTCCACCGAATCGTCTATCTCTAGAGTTAAATTGTGTAATTATTTTATCGAGTTCTGCAGTTGTAAAATCAGGCCACAAAGTTGTCGTAAAAAACATTTCAGCGTATGCGCTTTGCCATAGTAAAAAATTTGACAATCTTATTTCTCCGCTTGTTCTAATAAACAAATCAACATCACTAAAATTTCCAGTATCAAGATTTGCCGTGATATTATCTTCCGTTATATCTTCATTATTATCTGTTAGTTTTTTTACAGCCCTTACGATTTCGTCTCGGCTTCCATAGTTAAGCGCTAAAATCTGGGTCATTCCAGTACAAAGCGATGTCTCTTTTTCCACATTATTTATTGTTTTTTGCAAAGACTTTGAAAATTTTGAGATATCCCCAATAGCTTTGAATTTAACATTGTTTGTTAAATATATTGGGAGTTCGCTTTTAAAATATCTCTCTAACAATTTCATTAAAAACTCAACTTCAAGTCTAGGTCTTGTCCAATTTTCTGTACTAAAAGCATATAGCGTAAGATATTTAATACCAATATTACTACAATGCTTAGTTATCTCTCTTACTACTTTTGCGCCCTCCTCATGTCCAGATGTACGGTTTAGGCCTCTTTCTTTCGCCCAGCGTCCATTTCCGTCCATAATAATCGCAATATGTTGTGGCATATTATTCACTAAAAATCTTTTGAATATTTTCTAGCATCTCAAAAGAAATGTCAAGTTTGGTTCCAGAAACTATAAAACTATTCTCACCATATAAAAACTCTATTGTATTTAAATCGCTTCCAAATGTATTATTTTCATCCAAAATGTTCAGACAAACTCCATCAAGTTTCTTGTTAACTAACATCTTCAATCCATTTGACTTTGCATTAGAATGGTCCATCTCTGCCTTAAATCCTATGGAATATATTTCATCTTTAGGTAAAGATTCTAAAATATCAATGTTCTTTTTTAGAGCCAAGCTCCAGCTGTCTCCAAGATCGTCTTTTTTAAGTTTTCCATTTTGAGGATACATTGGCACATAGTCACTTACAGCAGCTACTCCAAAGAAATAAGGCTTTTTCTGAATAAGCGTAATGTTTGAGCTATCCATCAAAGTAGCGCTTGACAACTTTCCTTTTTTAGCAACTCTAATACAATCAATAAGGTAGCCTTGCATCTCTTTAGTACTTGTTGTTTTGATGATATGAATATCGCTTGGTACTTTAAAGTCACTACTTCCAACCAAACAAACATCAGCACCCCTATAGTAAAGAGCGGTAGCAAGAGCAGTAGCCATTTTTCCACTAGAAAAGTTTGATATAAATCTTACATCATCTATTTTTTCAATAGTAGCACCGCCATTTAAAACTACTTTTCTATCTTCCCAATAACTATTTTTAAGAAGTTCTCGTGCTGTCGCATCAAAAATATCTTCAACCTCAGCCATTGCTCCATTGCCAATATCTCTACAAGCCAATTCTTTTGATACTGACGGAACAACCTTAAAATTACAAAGCGTAAGCATTTTAAAGCTCGCTTTCGTTATTGGATTTTCAATCATATTTGTGTTTGCTGCTGGGCAAAGTAATTTTGTTCTAGGATAAGCTAACAAGGATTGCAATAAAATATTATCTGCTATCCCATTGCTTAATTTGTTAATAGTATTTGCAGTTACGGGAGCTACTACAAATATATCGGCCCACTTTCCAATTGCGATATGATTTAAAATACTATCTTTCGTCCAATTTTCATTTGTATCGTCCAAAATTTCTGCTTGCGAGATTGTTTCAAAAGCAAGTGGGGATATGAACTTCTTGCTAGATTCAGTCATAATAACTCTTACATTTGCCCCAGCTTTTACATACAGTCTTACGAGTTCTAAAGTTTTATAGATTGCTATTGAACCGGTTACACCAACCAATATATTTTTATTATTTAAAAGCATAATTATTATTTTTCCAGTTTCTTTCCAAAAAATTTATAGAAAAAGTTTGAAATAGATTTTTGTGTTGTTCTACTTAGAATAAGATCCCCAGTTTCTGGATTTTTTGTAACTGTTGTTCCTGCAGCTATCATAACATCATCAGGAATATTTAGTGGTGCTACAAGTTGTGTATCTGAACCAACAAATACATTTTTCCCTATGATTGTTTGATATTTATTTTTTCCGTCATAATTGCATGTTATGGTTCCTGCACCTATATTGGAACCACTTGCTATTGTACAATCGCCTAGATAACTAAGATGACCAGCTTTCACTCCATTTAAGTCGCCTTTTTTGACCTCAACAAAGTTACCAATGTGAGTATCTACGATTTTGCTTTGAGGTCTAATTCTAGCCATTGGTCCGATATCGCTATTTTCAACAATACTATCTTCTATAATGGTATTTGTCTTAATATGAGCATTAATAATTTTAGTCTTTCCAAGAAGAGTAACACTATTTTCAATGATAGATTCGCCTTCAATTTCAACATCATTTTCGATATAAATAGTTTCTGGGAGTCTCATAATTACACCGCTTGCCATAAATCTTTCTTTTATTCTATTTTGATGTAAAACTTCAGCATGTGCTAAATCTATTTTTGAATTTACGCCTTTAAAATTTTCCTCATTAACTTCAACGGGTACAACTTCAATATTTTGATTGATGGCCATTTCAACAAGATCTGTTATGTAGTATTCTTTTTGATTATTATTGTTATTTAATTTTGGTAAATTTGAAAGTAAAAACTCTGTATCAAAACAATAGATTCCAGCATTCGCAATATTAATTAAAAGCTCATAATCATTGCAATCTTTTTGCTCAACGATTTTTTGAACTATCCCGTTACTAACAACTACCCTGCCATAACCATTTGCACTTTTAAGATTTAAAACAGACATAGTAAGCTTTGCATCTTTTACTAAATTTTCTAGTTCCGATGCTTCAACAAGAGGCATATCACCATTTAGCACTAAAGTTTTTTTGTGGCTTGGGTTAATTCCCATAACAGCACCACCAGTACCTGGAAAATTTTTGTGATCTTGAATATGGTATGTGATATCAGAAAAGTATTGTTCCATTCTTGCTCTAACAAGTTCTGCTTGATGATAAAGTACCACATGAATATCGTCACTTAATTTTTTAGCTTCCAAAATACTATAGTAAAGCATTTCAAAACCAGATATTTTATGTAAAACTTTTGGTGTAGTTGATTTCATACGTGTCCCTTGACCCGCAGCTAAAATTATGATTGATAAGTTTGTTGTCATTTTTATCCGATTTATGATTTTTAAAGTCTGATTATAGCAAATCATCATAAATTTAATCATTATGATAAAGACAAAGTGGTTTATAATGGAGGAAATTTAAGAATTACAAATCAAGAATTACTAGAATTATTCCGAAAGATGATGAAATTAACAGAAATTTTGTTTTGAAACAAACTTGTAATGAATATCTTTATAGCTAAATTCTAGGCTAGAGGCATGCAACATAAGTCTATCGTGTCCCACTATCTCTTTCCTTTCTGATTCAGATAAAGTCTTACAAAGATAACTATCAGCTACGTGATCATCAACTCCATAAATTGGGTCTCCTACTATTGTGTGGCCTATACTGTGAAGATGAACTCTTATCTGGTGTTGTCTACCAGTTTCTGGATTTGCAACAACCAATGTTTGATCAGTTTGCTTGTCATACTTTATTGGCTTAATAATAGTAAGCGATTCTTTTCCATCAGGACAAACTTTCATTCTTACACCTATAGCGCCATTTTCTTTACCAATAGGCGAGTCAACAACTATTTCATTATCTATCTTTCCTTTTGCTAAAGCTAAATAACATTTATTATAGTTTTTTTCTATAAACATCTCTTTTAGCGCAACATCACTTTCTTTGTTTCTTACAATAAGAACTAAGCCTGATGTTTCTTGGTCAATTCGGTGTGCCAAATTTGCATCTTCTCCAAAATGAAATCGTATCTCATCAAGCAAAGAGTAATCAGTTTTTCGCGAAACGGGATGAACCATTAGGCCAGATGGTTTATCGAAAATAGCAAAATCATCACATGTAAAAATAGGTTTCAATCCCCTTGAAATCCCCTCAAATATTGCAATATGTATCTCTTTTCCAATTGGTATTTGACCATAAATTAAAGCTATTCCATTCTCATCAAAAACTCTACCTTTTGAGATCATTCTTTGGATAATGCTTCTTTCAAAGCCGAGTTCATTTTGCAACAAGAATTGAATTTTTTGTGGGATTTCGAAGTGATATTTTTTTAATACAAATGGCATCTAAATGTTCGTTTTTTTACATTACTTTTTAATATTATGGCATGGCAAGCCATTTTAGCTTGCTCTATTTCATAAGCCTTACTGTGCCTCAATACGATTGTGCTTGATTGAAGACCAAATAGATAGTCCTATAAAAAGAATTCCAATAAGGCCTGTGATAACTTCTGGGATATGGAATTTTAAACTTAAAAGCATAATTACAGCCAAAATACCAATCGCATAATGTGCACCATGCTCAAGATATCTGTATTCACCTAGCGTTTCTTTTTCAACTAAATATATAGTTAAGGATCGAACAAACATAGCGCCAATTCCAAGACCGATCATTATAATAACTATATCTTTAGTAATAGCAAAAGCACCTATAACGCCATCAAATGAGAACGAAGCATCAAGAACTTCTAAATATAAAAATCCTCCTATGCTCCCTCTTTTAATAACTTCGCCTGCATTTAAATCTGATGTTTCATGCTCCATAAGACTTCCAAGCATATCAACACCAACGTAAATAATAAGTCCCCATATTCCAGCTGTAAGAACCTTAAATTGTTCCGTCTCATCAACAAGAGTGAGGCAAAGCATAAGCGCAATTAGTGCTATAAAAATTGAAATTGCTTCAACTCGTCCAAGAACGCCAAGTTTTTCTTCAAGTTTTCCAAGCCAATGGATCTCTTTTTCATTATCAAAAATAAAATTTAGAAATACCATCAATAAAAACATTCCACCAAATACAGAAACTTCTGCATGATGTGAAGTTAATGCTTTTGAATACTCATCAGGATTTGAAATAGCCAAATTCCAAACTTCAATAATTCCCATATCTGCTGTCATTGCAACTATTACCAAAGGAAAAACAAGTCTCATTCCAAAAACTGCAACAATCATTCCAACCGTTAGAAATAATGTTCTCCAGTACTCATCCCAATCTTTTAAGATTGAAGCGTTCACTACGGCATTATCAAATGAAAGCGATACTTCCATAACAGCAAGAACTAATGCAAGCCAAATCATAGTAAGAGCAACCATAAAACCGCCATTTGAGAATCCCCAAAAACCTGCGATTGCTATGGCAAAAATTGAGAATATAATTGAAAAAGCAAAATGCTTCATCTAGTTATCTAACTATTTCTGCGAATTTTTTAAATATATACTTGCTTTCATGTGGTCCTGGACTAGCTTCAGGATGATGTTGAACAGAAAAAATTGGTTTATTTTTATATTTAACACCTTCAATAGTATTATCAAAAAGATTAATATGAGTAACATCTGCAATTTCAGTGATACTGTCTGGAACATTGTAATTATGATTTTGTGCAGTTATTTCAACTGTTTTATTTTCATTTCCAACTGGATGATTTCCGCCATGTTGTCCAAACTTTAACTTATATGTATCATGGCCATGCGCAATACTAAGCATTTGATGCCCAAGACAAATAGCAAACATTGGAATGTTTTTGTTAATTAATTTTTGAATTTGTTCTTTTTCATTTGTAAGCGTCAATGGATCACCAGGTCCATTACTTAAAAAAATTCCGCCAATTTCGCCAGATTCATATCTTGCAATTAAATCTTCTGCTTTAAATGTATTTGGAATAACTTCAACTTCCAAACCTGCCTCAACAAGTTCATTTAGGATATTTCTTTTTACTCCAAAATCAAGAACAACAACTTTTTTATCGCTCATAACTGCTTTGTTATAATCCATAATTGAATGGTTCCAAGCTCCATATTTGTGAATATAAGCTTCTTTTGTACTAACTTCATTAATATAGTTAATATCTTCAATTCTTGGACTATTTTCTAGAACTTTTTTTAGCTCATTTATATCAGAAATTTCAGTTGATGCGATCATCATCATAGCGCCTTCATCTCTTATCATTTTTGTAAGAAATCTTGTATCAATATTGCAAATACCCAAAACCCCTTGCTCTTTTAAAAGCTCGCTAAAACTTCTCTCACCTCTAAAATTTGAATATGAATCATTGTATGCTCTTACAATCACGCCCTTGCTATAAGCTATCTTAGATTCATTGTCGGCTGCATTAACACCAACATTTCCTATTTCTGGCATAGTAAATGTAATAAATTGACCAGCATAACTTGGATCTGTTGTAATCTCTTGGTAACCAGTTAAAGATGTATTAAATACTATTTCCCCAACACTCGTACCACTTGCTCCAAAACTATCGGCTTCTAAAAAAGTGCCATTTTCAAGATAAATGTAAATTCGTTCCATTATAACAATCCTTTTTTTATTAATTCTTCCTCATAAAGTCGTTTGAAAATTAACTCATAATCTTCCGTTCCTGGAATAAGTTTTCTTTTGTAGTTTTTAATTTTATCATATGCAAGGCTATCTGCTTCATCATAACCTTTTATAAATTGATCAGTTGAATTTGCAATCAAATTCTTTACTTGATTATCTGAAACTGTAAAGTGTATAAAATCTTCTTCGTATAAAAAATCCATAATATTGTGCGCGATATTTGAAAATCTGTCTTCAAAATTTAAATTTACATCAAAGTCATTTGCCAGTCTTTTTTTTGTCATCCAAAATAATTGTTTAAAATCGGCATTATAAAATGAAATATCATCTTCT
>CAIJNA010000201.1 GCA_903821805.1 uncultured Campylobacterota bacterium
GCCACTTGATTTTGAAGAATATCTACTATTTGATACAAAACATCAAAACACAACAAACAGTTTTAATAGTTTTTTAAAATATGGAAATATTCCAGAAATTATTGAACTTAAAGACTATAAAAAAAGTACAAGAAACAAAGAGCTCATAAAACTATACGATTCAAATGCTAATACAATAGAGATTTTAAAAATACTTATTAAATCATCTGGTGAAATTAAATCACCTTTTTGGCTTTTTAATATGCTTAAGAAAAACATAAAGCTCTCTAAAGACTTTTTTTACAAAACAATTAAGGAATTTGAAAAGAACCACACTATTATTTTGTGTGAAAAGTTTAATCAACCAAAAGCCGTGAAAAAAATATTTTGTTTTAATTTTGCACTTATTGACTTAGTTAGCCATAAAAAGAATTTTACTAATTTATTTTCAAATATGATCTTTTTGGAATTATTCAATCAGAATCAACCAGTTTACTATCTTGAATATATAGATTTTTATACACCGCATAATAATAGTATTGTTATTAGTATGCCTTTTTATAGTACTGCATTAATATCAAGAATTATGTCCAAACTTCTTCGATATATTGAAGAGTATGAAATAAACAAAATAACTATTGTAACTATCAGTAATTTTGATACATTATATATAGATACAATTGAAGCACAAATTACACCATTTTATGAATGGGCACTAGGAAAATAAATGAATAACAAAATATGTGGAATTGACGAAGCTGGCAGGGGTCCTTTGGCTGGACCGTTGTGTGTTGCTGGAGTAATGTTTAAAAAAGATATTTCTACCATTAAAGAATTTGCACTAATTAATGATAGCAAAAAGATAACTCACAAGAAACGTGAAAGTCTTTTTGAAATAATAAAAGAAAATTCTTTATATCATATTGTTTTAACATCAAATAAAGATATTGATACATTTGGAATTTCTGCATGTATAAAAAACTCAATTTTGGAAATAATGTCTAAGATAGAATCTGACAACTTTTTAATAGATGGGAATACATCTTTTGGCATACAAAATCTAAACCACCTTATAAAAGCTGATGCAACAATCAAAGAGGTTTCGGCTGCGTCTATTTTAGCAAAAGTTACAAGGGACAGATTTATGGATCAAATAGCAAATGAATACAAAGAATATTCTTTTGAAAAACACAAAGGCTATGGAACAAAGCTACATATGGAAATGATTAAAGAATACGGAAAAAGTGATTTGCATAGATTGAGTTACAAAATAAAAGGTATAGATTATTAGTTAAATATAGTCAAGGGACTATAATTGAGCTTATCTCAAGAATATCATAATAAACGCAAGTGTAAATAGTATTTGGATAGCAAAAACGAGGCTTCCTATAATTAAGGCGTGTTTCCCGTTTTCTTTAATATTTGATAGTGTTATTTTCAATCCAACTGCGCTCAATGCTACAAGAAGAGTGAAGCTACTAATTTTGGAAATAATAAGAATGATATATTCTGGTAAAATTCCACTTGTTGCTATTGCTGAAAAGAAAAGAAAAAACACTATAAACAAAGGTATATTTTTCAATATATTATCATTACTTTTAGTCTCATTATTAACTAATCTAGATCGTTTAGACTGTTTTTGAAAAATAAGAATCAGTATAAGTATAACTGGTGTTAGTAAAAGCACGCGTCCCATTTTAACAATAGTTGCATTTTGTCCTGCAATATCACCATATGTAAAGCCACCTGCAACTGCTTGACCAACAGCTTGCAGAGTATTTCCAATAAGAATTCC
>CAIJNA010000202.1 GCA_903821805.1 uncultured Campylobacterota bacterium
GATTAAAATAGTATGTTACACCATTCATGATCTTAATCTCATCTTTTGCTTTAAGTAGAATTTTTAGCTTCTCATATCTATTTACAAAGTTGTATGTTTTGTTTACTCCTACTAAATATTTTGGGTCTATTGCTTCCATGACACTACTAACTGCACTTGAAAATGGTACTTTTGAAAACATTTTTTGATATTTAAGAGTTTGCGTATATTTATCATATCCACCAAATATCTCATCTCCTCCATCCGCACTTAGACTTACTGTTACATCTTTTCGAGCCAAACGACTTACAAGAGTTGTAGGGATATTTGAAGCATCACCAAAAGGCTCATCCCAAATCTCACTCATAAGTGGAAGGAGTTCTTGAGCATCTTTTTGAGTACAATAATATTCGGTATGGTCTGTACCTAAATATTCTGCAACTTTTTTTGCATGATGAGCTTCATTGTATTTTTCTTCATAAAATCCAATACTAAAAGTTTTGAGTTTTTCAGTCCTATCTTTTTGAAGTATCGCTGTAACTGCACTACTATCATATCCACCACTAAGAAACATCCCTACAGGAACATCTGATACCATTCTATATTCACAAGCTGATTTTAAAAGCTTTTCGGTCTCAGCTTTTGCTTCTTCAAAACTAATGTCTAGTTTTGGTTTGTTATAACTATGGATAACATCCCAATACTTATGAATTTTAAATTCTGAATTCTGAATGTTTAATTCTCCATAATGCCCTGCTGGAAGTTTGTGAGTGTGTCTAAATATAGTATGAGGTTCTAAAATATAGCTGTATTGAAAAAAAAGTGCTAAAGCATCAGTATTTATCTCTTTTTCAAACTTTGGATGTTCATGAAAACTTTTTAGCTCACTAGAAAATAAAAAAAGACCATCTTTAAAATAGTAATTTAGTGGCTTTACTCCAGCTCTATCTCTTATAAATATTAATTTTTGTACCTCTTTATCATAAATCACTATCGCAAACATCCCTATAAACTTATCAACGGCTTTTATACCCCAATGATGATAAGCTTTTAAGATTACCTCAGTATCACTATGAGACTCAAAAATATATCCAAAGTTTTCAAGTTCTTTAGCTATCTCTGCAAAATTATAAACTTCACCATTGAAGATGATTTCTAAATGCTGATGAATCATAGGCTGATGACCATGAGCTGAAAGGTCTAATATAGAAAGTCTTCTATGTCCCAAACCTATATGTGAAAATTCATTTTCATAAAAACTATATCCACTATCATCTGGTCCTCTATGATGAAGAATATCTGTCATATTTACTAAAGTTTGTTTGTCTGATTTTTTAGAAAAATCACAAAATCCAGCTATTCCGCACATGCAACATCCTTTTTATAGCTCAAATCTTTCGAGACTTCAAACCAACTTCCCATCTTATCCTCCCACTCAAGACTACTAAATTTTTCAAAGCCACTTCCATGAAAAAAAGTCATCTCACCAAATACAAGTCTATTCTCATGAATATACCAATCAACTCTTACATGATTAAAAGGTTTTACTAATTTTCTTGTAACTTCAAGCATCTCATCAAGTAAATCAGGCTTTTTAACA
>CAIJNA010000203.1 GCA_903821805.1 uncultured Campylobacterota bacterium
AGTTTTGGAATCGCAATAGGATCTAGTTGCCTATTTCTGCGATTGCCAATATGGCTTTAATGAATGAACATTTTTACCATTTTCGCGGATAATTTTATCTCGCTTCTTTTAGAGTGTCAGCAATCATAAATGCAAGCTCTAAGGCTTGGTCTGCGTTTAGTCTTGGATCACATTGAGTGTGATATCTGCTTGTTAAATCTTCAGTTGTAATATTGCAACTCGCACTTCCTGTGCATTCAGTTACATCCTGACCAGTCATTTCAAGATGAATTCCACCAGCAACACTTCCTTCAGCTTTGTGAATTTGGAAGAATTGTTTTACTTCACTTAGAATATTTGCAAAATCTCTAGTTTTGTATCCGTTTGATGCTTTTTCAACATTTCCATGCATTGGGTCACAGCTCCAAACAATTTTTTTACCTTCATTCTCAACTCTTCTAAGTAGTTTTGGGAAGATATCAGCAACTTTGTCTGCACCCATTCTTACTATAAGATTCAATCTTCCAGCTTCATTGTCAGGATTTAAAGCATCAATTAGTCTGATTAGTTCATCTTCATTCATAGATGGACCAACTTTACATCCGATTGGATTTTTTATTCCCCTAAAATATTCAATATGAGCATCATCTAAACCTCTTGTTCTATCACCAATCCAAAGCATATGAGCAGAACAATCATACCAGTCACCAGTTAAGCTATCTTTTCTAGTTAATGCTTCTTCGTAATTTAAAAGTAGAGCTTCATGAGAAGTATATAGTACTGTTTCGCTTAATTGAGGAGTGTTTGAAGATGTTATCCCACAAGATTCCATGAATCTAAGAGCATCAGATATTTTTGTTGCGAGCTCTTCATACTTCTCACCTAAAGTATGATTTTTCATATAAGTCAAGTTCCATTTGTGTACTTTATGCAAATCAGCCATCCCACCTCTTGCAAATGCTCTTAACAGATTTAATGTTGCAGCACTTTGGTTGTATGCTTGTAAAAGTTTCTTTGGATTTGGATTTCTTGATTTAAAATCAGCACCCATATCATTTATGATATCACCTCTATAGCTTGGATATTCAATTCCGTCAATCATTTCAGTATCACTACTTCTTGGCTTAGCAAATTGTCCAGCAATTCTGCCAACTTTTACGACAGGTTTTCCACCACTAAAAGTCATTACTACAGCCATTTGCATCATAACTTGGAAAAGAGATTTGATGTTTTGTGCATTAAACGCATTAAAGCTTTCAGCACAATCTCCACCTTGAAGTAAAAATGCTTTTCCGTTTGCAACATCTGCTAAACTTGTTTTTAATCTTCTTGCTTCTTCTGCAAAAATTAATGGAGGATAAGAAGCTAGTTCTTTCTCAACAGTTTTTAATTTCTTTTTGTCGTCATAATTTGGTTGTTGCTTAATTGGAAAATCTCTCCAACTATTTGGTGTCCATAATTTTTCCATGATAATCCCCTATTTATTTTTTCAATTTTTTTAACATTTGAGCGAATGAAACTTTAAAAGATTCAAGTCCTTCATTTAAAAGTTTTTCACCAACTTTTGACAAATCAATATCATTTGACTCAAGTTCTGCAAAATATGCATCACATTTTTCTTCGCTAATCAGATCAGATTTTTGGAATGCATTTTGTTTAATATACTCTTTTATGGTTACTAAAGGAGCAGTATTAACAGAATGTGGATAAATTAATTTCTCTATGTAATAACTAGGATTAACTTCTTCGCCTTTAACTCCAGTGCTCGCGAATAGTGTTCTAATATTTGAATTTTCAATTTTTTCTACTTCGTAGTAGCATTTAGTAGCGTTTATTATACCAGCTTGCATAGTCTCTAGTTTTTTAATTTTTAAAGTCAAATCAAGTTCCCGATCAAATCTACTTACAAAAACAGAAACAACAGCCTTGGTTTCTTTTTTGCTTTTATTGATTCCCCTGTCAAGTGCTTGAGCACAAAGAGAAGCTTGGAGTGGAGTAAAAATTAATGTAGCATTTACATTAATTCCCATTGCAGTTAAATTTTCCATCGCAACATATCCTGCTTCAGTAGCTGGTATTTTAATCATTACATTTGGACTCGCGCATGATGCAAAAAGTCTAGTGCCTTCTTCAATTGTTCCCATGGCATCGTCACAAAGAGTTGGATCAACTTCAATAGAAATAAACCCATCATCAGTATCGTTTTCATGAAGAGGATGAAGTAAAGTAGCTGCTCTTTTAATGTCAGTAATTGCTAATTCCTCATAAATCTTTTTTTCATCATTTGCCTGAAGCATTGCAATTTGCTGAGCATATGCATCACTTGAAGATATTGATTGTTCGAAAATAGCTGGATTACTAGTTGCCCCATGAATTGTTTTTGATTCTATTAAAGTTCCAAACTCATTTTCTAGAAAATCTCTTTCTATAAAATCGCACCAAATTGAAAAATTTATTCGTTTTTTAAAAGTCATATTGTTGTTTCCTTGAACTTTTTACAAATAAAAGCTATAGCTTTTTTGTATATATTTATTTATTAATTTTTTATTCGCACACTATGTCTTTGTTGACATTTTGTTTAAAATCTTTTGCAATGAAGCCTTTACACTGCTTGTTTGTTGACGCATCTGTAAATGACACGAAATACTTGTAGCCTTGAATTTTTGTATCAATATTTTCAAACTGAGTAACGCTGTAAACTTTAACGTTATTAGTATTTTTGTAACCGAGTTCAACCAATATTTTTTCAGCTTTAGCTGATTTCCCTTGCTCTGCCATGTAAAATATTATTATTCCTAAGATTGCTATAACTGCCATAAAAATGTAAGTTTTTGTGCTTATTTTTCTTACTTCTATTGTGTTTTCCACATAATACCTTTGATTTTTTTAGTTGGCGATTATAGCCAAAGAAGAGTTAAAAGATCGACCAATGGGAAATATAATGAACTTTAAGCTAGAATAAGACTATGAAAAAAGTATTAATTTTATTGGATGGTATTGTTGCAAAGAGTTTATTGAATAGATTAGTTGAGCTTGATACATCACATAGTATGTACGATATTGTATACATGAATGACAATATCTTGCCAGAAAAGAAGCCTCAAAACTTCACATTTTATAAGTTTGATCCTACAAGTTTGTCGAAACTACAATTGGTTATGTCTAAAGTAATTCACAATGATATTCTTGTTGTTTTGGGCAATAAACATGACACAATTTCCGCGGCTTCAAATATTAGAAAGATAGATTCAAATATAAATTTTAATGTATTTAATGAATGGGGAATTGAATTTGAAGATACAAATATTCAAGATTACAATGCTGTTGATACACTAGCTAATGGACTTATGGAAAGACTCCCTAATGTTCCAGTTGTTGCTCAAAATATAGGTTTGAAACAAGGTGAAATAATGGAAATTAAAATTCCATTTGGAAGTTCGTATGCCTATAGGTACATTAGTAGTATTTCACAAAAAGAATGGAAAATCTTCGCACTTTACAGAAAGAATACAATGATTAATATTCGACCAGCTTCGATTATTAAACCAAATGATATGATTTTAGTTATAGGTAAGCCAAAGGTTTTGCTTCAGGTATATGCTGCTATTTCAGTAACATCTGGACATTTTCCAATGCCATTTGGAAAAGTTATTTATGTTTATATTGATCTATTTTTGCAAAGTGAAGATGATGCTTTAAACAGTGTGAAAAAAGCTAGGTTTATGCAAGAAAGACTTAATGACACAAGACTTGTGATTAAAATAACGAGACCATCTTCCAGCGGAACAATTGATCAAATAAGAGATCTAGTGAAGCATATTGAAAATAAAATAATTGAAATTGATTATTACAATGTAGGTGCATTGGTTTTACTTACAATGGATTCAAAAAGATATGAAATCGGATTATTTGTTATGACTGATACTTTATTGCAAAACAAAGAAATATCAACAAAGCTCTTGAGTGCTAAAAAACCTATTTTTAAAGTAGGAAGTGAAAATATCACGCATTTAAAATCTATCACTATGGTGTTGAATAATTCAAAAAACTATGAACAACTTTCACCAGCATTGTTTGATATTTCTTCTCAATTAAAGCACAAGGTAAATATTATAAATTCTGATCCAATGGGTGATGGAGATAGAATAAAATTAACTCAACATCTTGATAGTCTTGCGAAAATTTTTAATCAAGAAATTAAAATTGAAACAAATGGTAAGAATCCATTAAGAGAACTTAAAACAAAACCAAATGCTTTACAAATATTGCCATTAAAAGAAGAGATGTTTAAAAAAAGAGCAATAAGTTTCTTTACTACAGATAGTGATTTATTGTCATTTGATTTAAAATATATTAATCAAATCATTATTCCTATCATAGAATAATTTTTACATACAAAAAGAGAGAAAATATGAAGTTTGAAAAATACCCGTTTGAAAGACTAGCTTTATTGTTGGAAGATATTGTTCCGAATGCTGACTTTTCACCAAGTAGCTTGACTATAGGTGAACCACAATTTGATACGCCACAATTTATTCAAGATGAATTAAAAAACACCACAACGCTTTTAAATAAATATCCTAAAAGTGCAGGCGAAGACTATTTGAAATTAGCAATGAGAAAGTTTATCCAAACAAGATTTCATGTGGCAATTAATGACGATGAAATTATTCCTGTTTTTGGAACAAGAGAAGTACTTTTTAATTTTCCACAATTTTTATTGCATGATAAAAAGCATCCTACAATTGCTTACACAAATCCATTCTATCAGATATATGAAGGTGCAGCAAAGGCTTCAAGGGCTAGGGTTATACATCTTGACATAACAAAAGAAAATAACTTTTTACCACAAATTAGTGATGATGAATTAAAATTTTGTCATTTGGTAATTTTGAATTACCCAAATAATCCAACAAGTGCAACAATAACAAAAATAGAGCTTGTAAAATGGGTCAAAAAAGCGATCGAATTTGATTTTGTTTTGATAAATGATGAATGTTATAGTGAATTGTATTTTGGTGAGACTAAGCCAGTTTCTCTATTGGAAGCTTGTATCGAAGCTGGAAATGAGAATTTTAAAAACTGCCTAGTGTTAAATAGTATTTCAAAAAGAAGTTCAGCCCCAGGACTTAGAAGCGGATTTATAGCTGGGGACAAAGAAATCTTAAAAGAATACATGCTTTATCGTACTTATGTTGGTTGCGCATTGCCATTACCTTTGCAAAAAACAGCTGCAGTAGCATGGAGCGATGAAGCTCATGTTGAAAAATTTAGAGCTATATATAAACAAAATTTCGTATTAGCGAAAGAAATTTTAGGTATAGAGATCCCAGAAGCAACATTTTACATTTGGCTTCAAGTTAACGATGAATTGAATTTTACAAGAGAACTTTACAGAATGAAAAATGTAAAAGTCTTGCCTGGAAGTTATCTCGGAAGAGATGGTATTGGTGTTGGATACGTTAGAATTGCACTTGTTGAAAACAATGAAAAAACAGCTGAAGTATTGCATAGATTAAACGACTTTATAAAATTTACGGAGAAAAAATAATGACACAAGAAGAATTGGAACAAGCAAGATTAAATCCTGAGTTTTTGGGATTTTTAGACAAAAAAGAAAAAGATGCATTGGAATCACAAAATATTAAAGAGCTTTATGAGGTTTTGGATACTTTATTGGTTTTAGATCTTGATGATGCAAGAATAAATAAGGTTTATGAAACGATTTTAATTGTTGCATTTAATGGAATAGGAGCTAAGCTTGATAGCCATACAAAACTAAGTTTAGATGGTGACGATTTCTTATACATTAGAGCTTTTTATGAGCACGCGATTGAAAAATGGAGCAGCAATAATTTCCAAGGAGCAAAAGAATTACTATTTGTTTTATCCCAAATTGTTGACGATGAATTACTTCATGAAGCAATTAACGTTAAACTATTGGCATGTCATGATGGAAAAGATCTTGATAATTTTTACGAAACAACAGTTTTCCATCAACAAACAGCCAGAGATGAAAAATATGGTTATTTTATTCTTGACTTTAAATTCGACACGCAAAATTATTTAAGTAGTAAAACAAAAGAACTTGAAGCGATTTACACAGAATTAAAGCATTTGCTTACAGTTTAGCATTAAAGACAAAATACGCAAAGAGTATTTAAACAATTTATTTATTTGGAGGACTTAATATGAAAGTTCATTTTATTGGAATAGGCGGCATAGGGCTCTCGGCTCTTGCTAGGTTTTTAAATTTTAGAGGATATGAAGTTAGCGGAAGTGACGTTAAGTCAACACCTATTACTCAAGGTCTTAAAAGTGAAGGGATAAAAATCACTATTCCTCATTGTGCAAGTGCTATTGATTGTCAAGATTTGATTGTTTATAGTGCTGCTATAACTTCTACAAATACAGAAAGATTGGAAGCGGCTAAACAACATTTAACAATTATGCCTAGAAAAGACGCTCTACCTATTATTATGAAAGATACAAAAAATTATTGTATTTGTTCTGCTCATGGAAAAAGCACAACAAGCGCAATGCTTTCAAGTATTTTAGCTTCAAGTGCATTAATTGGTGCTATCAGTAAAGAATTTGGGTCTAACTTTAGATATGTAAATGATACTTTGGTTTTCGAAGCTGACGAGAGTGACGAGAGCTTTATTTTATCAAATCCTTATTGTTCGATCGTAATGAATACTGAACCTGAACATATGGAATATTATGATTATGATGAGGTAAGATTTTATGATGCATACAAAAAATTTCTTGATATTGCCACAATTAGAGTCATAAATGCCGAAGATGATTTTCTAAAAGATTATGAAGGTGAAGCTATTAGACTTTACCCATCAAAAGATATAAAAAACATAGAATCATTTTTAAAAGATGGAGAGCCTTTTACTAGATTTGATTTGAAAGATTTTGGTTCATTTGAAATTTGGGGATTCGGAGAGCATATAGCACTTGATGCAAGTATTGCTATTTTAGTTGCAAAAGAAACTATGACTTTTGAAGCTATTCGAGAAAATATGAAGCTCTATAAAGGTATTAAAAAAAGATTTGATGTCGTTAAAAAAAGTGAAAAATTAATTATTATTGATGACTATGCACATCATCCAACAGAAATAAAAGTAACAATGGAATCTATTGGACTTTATAAAAAATTGACACACATGAATAAAAGCATTGTAATTTGGCAGCCTCATAAATATAGTCGAACAAGAGATAATCTTGAAGCATTTAAGAGTTGTTTCGATGGTTGCGATGAACTTATTATTTTACCAGTTTGGACAGTTAACGAACCTATTCTTGATATTAATTTTGTGGAAGAGTTCGCAAAATTTAATCCAATATTTGCAGATTCTGTGAAAAGATATGGAGATGTTCTTGAAGTTTGGAAAGATGAACATTTGATTATGCAAATAAGTGATGGAATAGTTTTAGGTGTAGGAGCAGGGGATATAACTTATCAATTGAGGGATTAATCTTTCCCTTAAGATTAGAATAATATTAATAAATAGATATTCCGTAACTGTATTTTTTTATTGGTGTATGCTTCAAACTACAGTTTAATTTTTTATTCTGCTTTGAACATCTATATCATCGATGCTGATAAAATCATTTGATAAGTACTGTTCGATAGCAACTCTTCCAATCATCGCAGCATTGTCGCTACAATATTGAAGTGGAGCTAATATTAACTCACAATTGTATGATTTGCAAAGATTCTCGCATTCTGTTCTTAGAAAAGCATTCGCACTAGCTCCCCCAACTATAGCAAATGAAGTAGGTTTTTGTACTTTAAAATACTTTTTTAGCTTCATTAAAATATGTGAAACAGCTGCATGTTGGAAGCTTGCGCAAATATTTGAAATAGTGTATTCGGTTAAAATATCAGCACTTTCTTCCTCTTTTAAAATTGCCAAACGAACAGCATTTTTGAGTCCGCTAAAACTAAATTCTATGTTAGGAGATTGTCTTAGTGGAATTGGAAAATCATAAAAATCTGCTTTACCAGTTTTGGCTTTTTCTTCCACTATGGGTCCACCAGGATATCCAAGATGTAGCATTTTTGATACTTTGTCAAAACTTTCTCCAAAACTATCATCACTTGTTTGACCTACAATTCGCATATCGTTTGAATTTTTAACTTCTATGATTTGAGTATGTCCACCAGAAACAAGTAAAACAGTAAGTGGAAAATTCGTTTTCTTTTCCAAGAAGCACGAATAGATATGACCTTTTAAGTGATTTACAGCAATAAGTGGAAGATTTAGTGATATGCTTAATGCTTTCGCCATCATTACCCCTTCACCAAGTGTTACACTAAGCCCAGGAGCTGTTGTAACGGCTATTGCTTTTATGTTGCCAAAGTATTGCGTACACTCTTGTAAAATTATAGGAAGAGCTTCAATGTGAAGTCGTGCCGCAAGCTCAGGAACAACACCACCATAAAAACTATGTTCTAGTTCTTGAGAAATTTTTTTATGAAAAATAAGTTCTAAGGTATCTATTTTCGTGATAGCAATACTACTATCGTCACAGCTGCTTTCAATGCTCAGAATCATTGTACTATCCAGTCGTAAGCACAATCGAGCTTGCCAAATCCACTATTTGTATTTATGTGTCCAGCTCCCTCAAGAACTTTGAGCCCAATTCCTAACATATCGTGTAATATATAAGCCTCGTCAATGCTGATATATGGATCATTGTCTCCACATGCCATAATTTTTTTTGTGGCTTTTAAATCAGCAGGTACTTGATATGGGAAAAAACTTTTAAGCTCTTCTAATTCGCAAGTTGGCGAAACAGGAGCTACCAGCATAAGTTTATCAACATTGTCAACTTTAAAATTATTTACATAATGAAACCATAGAATATTCGCTAAAGAATGACATACAATTATATCTGGTTTGAAATGTTTGATTTCTGCATCCAAAAAAGTAAGCCATTCTTGAAGATTTGGTAAATCTCTATTGGGAAGACTGGGAAATGAAACTACATAATTATTTTCAATTAATTGCATTGCAAGATGTGATTGCCAGTGTGGAAAATCACTTCCACCCCAACCATGTAAAATTAGAACTTTTTTCACAATGAAACCATCTTGCAATATTGATTAATTTCTTTGTTTGCTAAAAAAATATCATCAATTGTATTTAATTTGATA
>CAIJNA010000204.1 GCA_903821805.1 uncultured Campylobacterota bacterium
TATACAGCAAAAGGAAATCTTTATAAATTTCCTTTTGCATTATCTCATTGAAGCTCCACATTTTCCAGCAGCACATTTCATTGTTGATGGAACTCTAGCCTCAACACTTTGATTGTTTTCAATATTTGACTTAATGGATTCTGGATCAGGCAATTTTTTATTATTTTGAATTGAAATATAAACAATTGTAGTTGTTAATAAAACAAACATCAAGACTATAACTTTTTGTATGGTAGAAAATTTTTGTATCTCATCTTTTATTCGATTTTCACAAACACCACCTGGACATAACGTTGGATTTTCTTTGTGTATAAAGTTAAATATTTTACACCCTAAACATATTCCAAATACAGATTCACTATATAAAAGAATCAAACACAAGATACATATGATAAGTTTTATAGGAGTCATGATTTCAAAAACAACAATTAAACTAAACATAACAATCGATAAATAAAAACCAATTAGCCATGCCCATTTTTTTTGTGGAGCAGCTACATATTCAGGTGTTTGATTCTGAACCATTATTCTTCCAAGTAATAAACTTGGGGAAAATTTAGGATTTATAAAAATTCTAATTGCAAAGTCAATCATAAAGACCGTTACAAATATTTTAGTAAAAGTAAAGTCATGCAGCAAGAAAGAATTAATAAACGAAATAAATCCAAATAAAAATAATATACCTGCACCAGCTCTGGCCTCTCGCTCATTTAAAACTCTTATATTGAAGCCATCAATATTTTCACCAAAATAAATATATTTATTATTTGTCATATTTTTCCCTTATTAGTATTTAAAAAAATGATACCTTGGTAATCTGTTCGTCCTTACAAAATAAATATATAATCAAAGATTTTAAGCGCAAGAACAGCATTACGGTTAGAAATCTACTATTCTTTTACTTTTCCACCAATTGATTTTTTAAGTATTATTTCTTGTTGAAATAAATTATTATTATTGCTATTAAGAGCATCTTTAGCATCCAAATAGCTATATTTTGCATCAAGAAGTTGAATTTTATTTATCATTCCAGTATCAAATTTTGCATTTAAAATACTCAATTTGTTATCAAAAAGATTAACGTATGATTTCGAATAATTTAAATTTATTTTACTTTTTTCATACACATCATAATTTGACTTAACCTCAATAAATGCATTTCTAACAGTCTTAATATATGTCTCAAGTGCTTGCTCTTTTTGAATTTCGCTTTCTTTTACTAATTTTCCTATTTTTGGAATATCAAAAATATTCCACATTATTGAAGGTGTAATTGAAAAAGACTGATTCATTGATGTGAATGCTGTACCATCACTACCATTTAAGCCAGCAAATGCATTAACACTTAAACTAGGGTAGTATAAAGTTTTTACTATTGATATACGAGCATTTTTATTGATCAGATTTTGCTCAGCGATTTTGATATCAAATCTATTTTCAAGTTGTTTTGAATTTATTTGTTTAGCAATGCCAGTTGGATTTATTTTTGCATCAAATGTGAATTTTTTTTCTTCACCAATTAGTATTTTTAATGTTTTGAGATAATTGTCTCTTGCTGCTTCTGTGCTATTTTGATTTTGTTCTTCCTCTGTTATTTTTGATTGGATATCAATTAAAGCAGATTTGTCATCTATGCCATTGTGGAACCTTTCTTTGCGTATTGATTCCATATTTTTAAGTAAAAGTAATTTATTTTTTTGTATTTCTAACTTTTGATCATAATATATAATATTTGAATAAACAGAAGCAATCTCGAATGATAAAGTTGAATAAAATAGGGCTAAGTTTTCTTTAGCAGTTGAGATCAATGCATTATTTATTTCTACTGTTTTTTGAAATTTACCAAGATAATCAAATTCAAATTCAGAAAGTCTAACTCCTAATGTGTGAGACGTACTTATTGTTCCTGCATTGTTTGACTTTGTTATTGTTTCACTTATTGAACCTGTTGGATTAAAAGAAAGTCGTGATATTTCAGCGGCATTCAATACTAGTTCAAGTTGTTTAGTAAGAATTGATGCATCTTTGTTTGAGTTAAAAGCATTTTCAATTAAAGAATTAAGGTCATTATTGTTGTATTCTTTCCACCATGCCACCATTGTCGTGTTTATTTCATTATTTGTGATTATTTGTGAGTCTATTTTCTCGGTATTTAGAGGTTTTGTGTAGTTCGGCCCAAGAGCTTCCCCGCATCCAGAGAACAATACACCAGCACTAATTAATGTTAATAATTTTTTCATTTTTGCAACTTCTTTAATAATAATTCTCTAGTTTTTAGAACAAAATAATAGATATAAGGAATAAAGTATCTTTCAATAAAAGTTGCAGCAATCATACCCCCAAGTAATCCAATACCAATGGATTTACGACTCTCTGCTCCTGCTCCAGTACTAAAGATGAGCGGAAGTATCCCAAAAATAAATGCTATAGATGTCATCATCATTGGTCTATATCTTATTTTTGCAGCCTCTTTTGTAGCTTCATACAAGTCGACACCACTTTTTCTTAGTTGCTCCGCAAATTCAACTATTAAAATTGCATTTTTTGATGATAATGCAATCATTGTTAGAAGACCAATTGAAAAATATACATCCCTTGGCATTTTGAAGAAAATACCTGCTATGGATGCTGCAAAGAATGCGCCAAATACACCAAATATAACCGACAATAATACAGAAAAAGGCAAGATAAAACTATTGTATTGAATTGCTAAAACTAAGAAAACAACCAAAATGCTGAAAATAAATATTTTAATACTTTTACCTTCTGTAAGTTTTTCTTGTAATGACATTCCTTCCCATTCTATTCCATAACCGCTAGGTAATTTAAGAGCTTCATCTTCTACAATTTTCATGGCAGAAGCTGTTCCAGCACCTTGTATTGTCATTGCCATAAGCGAATTTGATAAAACACCATTAAAATGCTCAATTCTTGATGGAGCTACGGTATCAACAATTTTTGCAACCTCTGATACTGGAATTAATGCATTTTTATTATTTTTTACATAGATATTTTTTAGGCTATCAGGACTTGTTCTGTATTGTCCATCTGCTTGCATCTGAACCCAATATAAATGATTGTCTTTTTCAAATTGATTTATATTTGTATATCCAATTGAATCTTGAAGTACTGTGTAAACATCAGAAATGATAATGCCCATAGATTTTGCTTTGTTTCTGTCTAATTCAAGATAAAGAACTGGTGAGTTTGTTTGGGTCGTATTTTTTGCCATCATAAAGTTTTTTTTGTAGCTTGCCAGAGTGTTTGCAAACTCATCTGTAACTTTTGCTAAATCAAAAGGGGTAGCATTTCCGTAACCTACCATTTTAACTTGAACACCATTACTTTTTCCAAGGCCACGAATTGCTGGCGGCTGCATAAGCATTACTTGAGCTTCATTAATTTTTTCAACTTTTGTTGTTAACCTTGCAATAATTGCATTAGCACTATCTTTTTTATCAGTTCGTTCACTCCAAGGCTTTAGTCTTGAATAAATTACCGCATTATTAGGACTATCACTTGCCACCATTGTTATTATATTTTGTATTGACGATTCTTCTTTGTATAGTTTTTCTAATTCTTGTACAATTTTTGTTGTTCTTTGAACTGAAGCACCTTCTGGAAGACTTACTGATGTTATAAATACACCTTGATCTTCTCTTGGTAAGAACGTAGATGGAATTTGGGAGTTTGCAAAATAAATAAATATGAAAAATAAAATATAAACAAAAAATGTGATTTTATATTTTTTGATTAGCTTCATTGAAAATGCAACATATTTTGTTGAAATATTTTCAAAATATGAATCAAATTTTTCAAATAAATAATGCTTTTTATGATCCTCTTTCATAATCATTGAACACAGAGCCGGCGACAATATTAATGCAACTAAGCCAGAAAAAATAACAGAAATAGCTATGGTTAAAGAAAATTGTTTGTAAAGCTCACCAATAATTCCCCCGACAAAAATAGTAGGAATAAATACGGCAATAATAACAAGAACAATAGCAATAATGGGACTTGATATTTGTTTCATCGCTTTAACGGATGCATTATATGGGGATAGTTTTTCTGTCCTCATGAGTCTTTCAATATTTTCAACAACAACAATGGCATCATCAACAACAATACCAATGGATAGCACTAATCCAAATAATGTCAATGTGTTGATGGAAAATCCACATAAATACATACCAATAAATGCCCCCATAATTGACACTGGTATTGCTAAAATAGGAATTATACTTACTCTAACCGAGTGGAGAAAAAAGTATACAACTAGTGAAACCAGCACTATTGCTTCAAGAAATGTTTTTAATACCTCATTTATAGATAGCTTAACAAATGTAGTTGTGTCATAAGGAATAGTATACTTGATACCTGCAGGAAAAGAAGCTGATAAATTTTCCATTGTTTCTTTTACTTTCTCTGCAGTATCTAATGCATTTGCTTGTGGATCAGCAAAAATACCAACAAGAACAGTAGGCTTACCATTGAGTCTACCTGCAAATTCATAGTTAGTTGTCCCCAATTCAACACGAGCAACATCTTTTATCGCAACAATACTTCCATTTTCATTCGTTTTTATAACTATATTTTCAAAATCATTAACTGATGATAGTCTACCTTTTGATTTGAGCATTAATGTTATTACTTGACCATTTGGAACTGGTTCTGATCCAATTCTTCCAATTGAAACTTGAGCATTTTGTTCATTCACTGAAGATGTAATATCTTTTGATGTAACACCTAGAGCAGCCATTTTAATAGGATCAGTCCAAATTCTCATCGAATAATCTTTTTGACCAAAAATATTAGCTTGACCAGCTCCACCAATCGTTCTTATTTTTTTGACTATAAAATTAGAAGCGTAATTACTAAGTTGAATTTGATCCATTGAATTGTCAGGTGAATATACAGCTGCAATCAAAAGGATATCTGATGTCTTTTTTTGAATTGAAATCCCAAGTAATTTTACAATAGATGGCATTGAAGCAGTTGCATTTTGAACTCTATTTTGTATCTCAGTATATGCATCATTTGTGTCTGTTCCAATTTCAAACGTACAAGTGATATCAGCTCTACCAGAATTACTAGCGTTTGAAGACATATACATTAGACCAGGTATTCCTGATAATTGAGTTTCAATTGGATCAATAACCGATGTAGCAATAGTTCCTGCATCAGCTCCTGGATATGAAGCTGAGATTGTAATTGTTGGAGGAGTTAGCTTTGGATACTGTGAAACAGGCATCGAAAATAATGAAATTAAACCAAAAATAATCACCATAATAGATAGCGCAATTGCTATCGCTGGTCTTTTAATAAAAAATTCTGAAATCATTTTTGTACTTTTATTTCTATATTGTCACGTAAATTAATAATGCCAGTTTTGGCAATTTTGTCAGTTTTTTCAATACCAGAAAGAATCTCTACATTTGATCCGA
>CAIJNA010000205.1 GCA_903821805.1 uncultured Campylobacterota bacterium
AGTGACAACTTAATAGAACTAGAAGATCAAGTCTATGATCAAAAATGGCAATACATAAAATATATTCAGTGTCTAATAACTGCATTTAGCGAAAAAAGAACTGATAGATTAGTTCATTATTGGAGTGAAGTCGATAGGGCTTGGATGGATATCACATCTCCGATTCAAATTGGACATCCATTAGAGTATTACGAGGATCATTTTAGAAAAGCTGTTGCTTTAGAATGGGACATAAGATTAGTAAACCCAGCTTATCAAGAAGAAAACAAACGTGCATCAAAATTAAAATCTATGTCACATAAAATATACAAAGAGATAGATAAAGAAGAAAATCACAAAGAAATATTCGATTTTTGTCAAAAAAGTATCGATAAAGTACAATTATATATTGGAAGACCTGCATTATTTTTTGGAGCAGAATACAATGGGCTTTTTTCAGCACAAGTTGTTCCAAATGATGAGAAAATATCTAAAGCTTGCGGTAAAAAGATTTTTGCTTTTAGTGATGAGATTTTACAAACAACTAGAGCTAAACCATTTTTAAAACTATCTAGAGAGATTTTTGGTGATGAATTCCTCAAAAATGAAAGAAAATTCTTATTCAAAAACGATAAAGATTGGCATAAAGTTTATGACATAACTACAATTGGCCATGAATTTGGACATATCTTATGGTGTGATGAAACAACTGAATCAATAATGAACAAATCAGGAAATTTTAAAAATATAGAAGAATTTAAAGCTACAACTGGTGGATTGGTTTCATTTTTTTTGGATGATGAACATGACGAAATAGCATTAGAAAGATTCGTTATAAGTGATACAATCAAAAGAGCAATTGGACTTATTGGATGGATGGAAGTTGATGAGGTTCAACCTTACTATTGTGAAGGATTGATTCACTTAACTGGACTTTTTCAAACTGGAGTATTAGAATTTGATAAGCAAGCCAGTATATTAAAAATCACAACAAATGAGTCTGAGTTGTCAAATTTAAAAACTTGGTATAAAAATACTTATGCATCTCTTGCCAATCATTATCTAAAAAAACAAGACGCTACTATTTGGCTAAATAATTTCGCAACAAAAAAAAATAAGTATTTTTTACCGAATAATGAGAATTTAAAAAGTTTCGTTTTATACTATTTTGATAGATACAAAAAAATAGGCACAGAAATAGATTTCACTGACAAAAAAGAAAACTACCTAAACTAAAATTTCTACATTTTATCAGGAAGCAAAGTAGATATTTGCCTCCTGATAACTTCAGTATCGTATAAGTAAATAAGCCATACAATGAATTTTATTATTGACCGACAGTCAGTCATGTAGGTAAAACTTTAAAAATAAGGTATTTAATGGCAATAATTGTAGATAAAATCCAAAAAAGGAAAGATATTGCGCTTGCGTGTAAAGATCTTTTTATTAAGAAGGGAATTAAAAACTTAACCATATCCGAGGTTGCATCAACAGCGAAAATTGGAAAAGGTACTATTTATGAATATTTCAAAAATAAAGAAGAAATTGTTTTTGAGATAATTGATATCTTAATACTTGAACACAACATAGATAAAAAGATTAGAATTGATTCCAAACCAACAGCGAAAGAAAAGATTATAGAATTTTTTAATTTTTTTCATGATGATAAATATATGCAACTAAGAGAGCTTTACAAAGAGTTTATATCTATAAACCTTTCAAATCAGCAGCAAGATATGAGAGAATTTCAAAGCAAATGTTTTGATAATTATCTTGGTTGGTTTAGAGAAATTATAGAAGATGGAATAGCGAAAAATGAGTTAATTCCAGAAGCAATAAATTTAGCAAATGGTTTGTTTGTTATAGGTGATGGATTTTTTA
>CAIJNA010000206.1 GCA_903821805.1 uncultured Campylobacterota bacterium
ATTTGTCTCGTTCAGGAACAATTGCATCGTGAAGATCATCCAAATCATATCCAACCTCAAGTTCCGGAATAATTCTTCCCTCTTTTTGACCATTTTTAATATATTCTTGCAAATGACTGTAAGCTTCGCCTTTAATACCATGAGTTGCTTTACCTGCTCTATGATATAAATCATAAAGGAATAATCTTGATGCAACAAATGTCCAGTTTGGAACATCTATATCAATCTTTTCAACAGCAGTTTTTATTAATGCATCTTGAATATCGCTTGAACTCATTCCATTGATAAATTTTATCTGAGCATCTATCTCAAGCTCACTTTGACTTACGCCATCAAGACCTTCTGTTGCTGCAATAGTGTGTTTTTGGATCTTTGTGATATCTAAAATTTCTTTTCTACCGTTTCTTTTTTGAATCATTATTGACATCTGATTACTACCTTTTTTCTTAAAATATTTTCTAAAATTTAAGTGAGAATTTTATCAAAGTAATTCTAAAATGAACCTTTTTAATGCTATTATTTCATTATACAAATTTAAAAAAATTACATAAGAAAGGATTATACAAATGTTTGAAATGGGTGCCAAATTAGATGAAGAAACTGTTAAAACTAATGAGTTAACAAAAAATGAACATCAGTTGGTTTTTACATATGAAAAAAGAAATGGAAAGCCTGTCACATTAGTTGGAAGATTTCAATTGGATGATGCAAAAAAGAAAGAAATTTTAAAATTATTGAAAAAGAAATTGGCCACTGGTGGCACAATAAATGAAGATTGGATAGAGATTCAAGGTGATAAAAAAGACAAAATAATCGAAATATTAACAAAAGACGGATGGAAATTTAGGAAAAAATAATGCAAAAAATATTTAAAGAAGTGAATAGTTTAGACCAAAGATGCTATAAAGAATTTAAACTAAGTGAAGATTTATTGATGGAAAATGCAGCCAATTCTATGGCAAATTTCATACTTAATAAGTTTGACAAAGGTTCAAAAATTTTAATTGTAAGCGGAAATGGAAATAATGGAGCAGATGGAATTGCTTTAGCTAGGACACTTTTTGGGGATTTTAATATTGAGCTCTATATACCTTTTGGAACAAAAACAAACATGTCAAAAATACAACTAGAAAGAGCTAATAAAATTGGCATTAAACCAGTAGATATGATTTCTGATAACTACAATATAGTTGTAGAATGTTTATTTGGTAGTGGTTTCAATAAGCCAATTAGTGATGAGGTTCTCAATATTATTTCCAAATTAAACAATCTAAAGGCTTACAAGATTGCATGTGATTTTCCAGTTATTCCATTTTCAGCAGATACTACTATAACAATGGGTGCATTAAAAAATGGACTTTTCTTGGATTATATGAAAGATTTTACTGGTGAAATTATTGTTGGAAATCTAGGAATTTCAAGACAGATATATGAAATAAATACAAATTATTTTTTACTCGAATCTTGCGATATGAAATTGCCTTTTAGAACAAAACTTGATTCTCACAAGGGAAGCTATGGTCATCTGGCTGTTATTGTCGGAGACAAAAAAGGTGCTGGAATAATTGCATGTGAAGCTGGATTTACATTTGGAGCTGGACTCGTAACGGCAATAACAAAAGCAACTAATCTTCCATTGCACATAATGCAAAGTGAAGAAATTCCAAAAAATACTACAGCACTTGCATTGGGTATGGGACTTGGTGAACAATTAGAAGATAGATTTATTAATAATGATTTACCAAAAATTATTGATGCTGATATGTTTTATCAAACAAGTATCATTAAAATTTTATCTCAATCAAATATTGTACTTACTCCTCATCCAAAAGAATTTTGCTCGTTACTTAAAATATGCGATTTAGAAGATATTACAATTGAAGAGTTGCAAAACAATAGATTCAAATATGTAAATAAATTTTGCGAACAATATCCAAATGTTGTATTACTACTAAAAGGTGCAAATGTTTTAATTGGACATAACGAAAAGATTTTTATAAATACTTTTGGAACTGCAAAATTAAGTTTTGGCGGAAGCGGTGATGTTTTAAGTGGCCTGATAGGATCATTGTTGGCTCAGCAATACACTCCACTAGAAAGTGCTATAACGGCTAGCTTAGCACACACTTTGGCTTCGATCAACTATGCATTAAATGATTACTCTATGAAGCCTCAAGATTTAATTGATGAAATTAGGAAACTCTAAAAAGGTTAATAAAAGAAAATCATCGTTATGATTTGCCAAAATTAGACAATAAAGGTTATAAATGAGCGATATACTAAAAATAGGAAAATACGAATTCAATAGTAGACTTATCGTTGGAAGTGGAAAATACAAAGATTTCGCAACAACAAGAGAGGCTACTTTAGCAAGTGGAAGTGAACTTATAACAGTTGCAATCAGAAGAGTAAATATAACAAATCCAAAAGAAGAAAACTTGCTTGACTATTTCAAAGGTACAAATGTAAGACTTTTACCAAATAGTGCTGGATGTTTTACTGCAGAAGAAGCTGTTACAACTTTTAGATTAATGAGAGAAGCTACTGGAATTGATATTATAAAACTTGAAGTTATTGGGGATGCACATAAAACTTTGTATCCTGATGTTATTGAAACCATTAAAGCTTGTGAAATACTAAAAAAAGATGGATTTACAATTATGGCATACACGAGTGATGATCCAATAATTGCTAAAAAACTTGAAGACGCTGGAGCAGATGCAATCATGCCATTAGCAGCTCCAATTGGAAGTGGACTTGGAATCCAAAATAAATATAATATTGCGTTCATAAAAGATGCTGTTAGAGTTCCTGTGATAGTTGATGCTGGTGTAGGATGTGCTAGTGATGCTAGTATAGCTATGGAACTTGGTGCTGAAGCAGTTTTAACAAATACTGCTATAGCGTGTGCAACTGATCCAATTAAAATGGCTGAAGCCATGAAATATGCTGTAATAGCGGGAAGACTGGGATACAAAGCTGGAAGAATTGCTAAAAAACCTTACGCAACAGCTAGTTCACCGATTGACGGACTAATACAATTTTAAAAAAAGAAAGTGAAAAAAATAATTTTTGTTATTTTTTTCTACTTTTCTCGAAAAACTCTTGACAACTAAAAAATTTTAAGATATTATTCCACTCCATTTTAAATGGTGTTGACGTTTTTTTTCGGAGTGTAGCGCAGCCTGGTTAGCGCACCTGGTTTGGGACCAGGGGGTCGGAGGTTCGAATCCTCTCACTCCGACCATTTGTTATTTTAAATTTTTATAAGTCTTATTTATATGGTAGGCATAGCTCAGTTGGTTAGAGCATCGGGTTGTGGTTCCGAGGGTCGCGGGTTCGAGCCCCGTTACTTACCCCATTCTACTTTAAGTTTATTTAGTTAGAATTCAATTCTTTTTTTATGCTTCCTTAGCTCAGCTGGATAGAGCAACGCCCTTCTAAGGCGTAGGCCGCACGTTCGAATCGTGCAGGGAGTACCACTTATGCGGATGTGGTGAAATTGGTATACACGCCAGACTTAGGATCTGGTGCCGAAAGGTGTGAAAGTTCAAGTCTTTTCATCCGCACCACTTATAAATGCCTTATTCTAGGCTTTTACAATCATTTAAATTTCTCTGGGTGTCCTATTAGGTATCCAAAACACAAACTTTTTCAACGACTTTTTTAGTTTACGTTATTTCAATAAATTGATATCTCAAAATAAGAACTACAATATTGTAGACAATTCGAACCTGTAAGATTATCATCCCTTAGTAGTTATTATTTCTCGGTTGGCATGGAACTTGCAATTCATTCATTACACAAAAAAGGGGAGGTTTGTATGCACAAAC
>CAIJNA010000207.1 GCA_903821805.1 uncultured Campylobacterota bacterium
AAAATTAGGAAACAATATGAAAAAAGTATTATTTACTGCTCTTGTAGCATTAGGTTTAGTTGCATCTTTTAGTGGATGTTCAAAAAAAGCAGCACCAGTTGAAGCTAACGCTACTGAAATGAACGCTACAGAAGCTAACGTTACTGTTGAAGCTAACGCTACAGAAGCTAACGCTACAGAAGCTAACAAAACTAAATAATTTTAGTTATAGAAACTCATTAATTTGAGTTTCGAATTTCTTTTTTAAACTCAATATACAAATCAACCAAAACAAAATCCAAATTAAAACCTATAAATTTAGAATAATTTATTTTAAATTGTCCATACTCAAAATACAATATTACTAATTGTTACAAATTAACTGATAATCAATATTAAAAATCAAGATCTTTCCATATAAATTATATACCATAAAAAGAATGCTTCAAAATGTAACACTATGTATAATAGTTACAAAATATACAAATAGATAAAAATATTATTACACTATATTTGATAATATACATTAAGCAATATATGGAAACATATATTCTATTTAAAATCTATTGAATAATGAAGGGGAAAAAATGTCATTAATGGTAGCACCAGCAAACACTCCAGTATGGATTGACACAGACAGATGTAAAGCCTGTGATATATGTGTAAGCGTATGTCCAGCAGGTGTTCTTTCTATGAAAGCAGAACCAAGTTCTACATTAGGAGCAATGATTGAAATTGTTGCATTAGAGGATTGCATTGGTTGTAACGACTGTGAACTAAACTGTCCAGACTTTGCAATATTTGTTGCAGATAAAAAATCAGATAATATTAAATTTGCTAAATTAAGTGATCAAGCTAAAGCAAGAGCAGCAGCTATAATAAGTAATAATTACAGATTACCTGTAAATTATGGTAAATAAGGAGAATATGAATGGCAAATAGAGAAATAATTTCTACAGGAAATGATTTAGCAGCTATTGCAGCTGTTGATGCAGGATGTATGTTTTTTGGAGGTTATCCAATTACACCATCAAGTGAAGTAATGCATACAATTTCAGACTTACTTCCAGCGGTTGGTGGAGCTGCTATCCAAATGGAAGATGAAATTGCTGGTGTTGCGTGTGCAATCGGCGCTTCAATGAGCGGCGTTAGAAGTATGACTGCTACGAGTGGTCCTGGGATAAGCTTAAAGGCTGAAAATCTAGGTCTTGCTCAAATGACTGAAACACCATTAGTTGTTGTAAACGTTATGAGAGGTGGTCCATCAACTGGACTTCCAACAAGAGTATCTCAAGGTGATGTTGCTCAAGCAAAAAATCCATCTCATGGAGATTATAAATCAATTACACTTTGTGCTGGAAATCTAGCTGAGTGTTATACTGAAACTGTTAGAGCATTTAATCTAGCCGATAGATTTATGCAGCCTGTATTTGTTCTTTTAGATGAAACTATCGGACACATGCATGGTAAAGCTATGATACCTACTGAAGAAGAGGTTAAAGCTGGAATTAAATTAAGAAAAACTTTTGATGGTGCACCTGAAGATTACAGACCTTACGGAGTTGAGCAAGATGAACCAGCTGTTTTAAATCCAATGTTTACAGGATACAGATATCACTTTACGGGTCTTCATCATGATTCAAAAGGTTTTCCAACTGAGGAAATTGAAACTTGTAGAAAATTAATCGAAAGATTATTTAATAAAATCGAAGCACATCAGGATGAAATTGATTCTTATGAAGAATTTATGTTAGATGATGCAGAGTTTTTAATTATTGCATATGGTTCAGTTTCTCTTGCAGCAAAAGAAGCTATTAGACATCTTAGAGCTGATGGAATTAAAGCAGGTCTATTTAGACCAATTACGCTTTGGCCAAGTCCAGCAACAAGAATTAAACATTGGACAGATAAAATCAACAAAGTTCTTTGTGTAGAATTAAATATCGGTCAATATAGAGATGAAATTCAAAGAGCTTCTGGAAGACTTGATATAGACGGATTATTTAAGGTAAATGGTAGAGCAATCTCACCTTACGAAATAGTTAATAAAGTAAAGGAGACTATGTAATATGGCATTTAATTATGATAAATATTTAAGACTTGAAAAGATGCCAACACTATGGTGTTGGGGATGTGGAGATGGAGTTATTCTTAAAGCTTTTATTAGAGCTGTTGATACTCTTGGCTGGAAGCAAGATGATGTTTGTGTTATCTCTGGAATTGGATGTAGTGGAAGATTTTCTTCATATGTAGACTTTAATACTATCCATACTACTCACGGAAGAACTGTTGCTTGGGCAACTGGTGTAAAACTTGCAAATCCTACTAAACATGTTGTTTGCGTAGCTGGTGATGGTGATGCACTTGCAATTGGTGGAAATCACACAATTCATGCTTGTAGAAGAAATATTGATATTAACTTTATTATTATCAATAACTTCATTTATGGTCTTACAAATTCTCAAACTTCTCCAACTACTCCTCAAGGTATGTGGACAGTTTCTCAAAAAGCTGGAAATATTGATCCAACATTTGATGCTTGTAATCTTGCTATAGCAGCAGGTGCATCATTTGTTGCAAGAGAAACAATGCTTGATCCTAAAAAACTAGAAAAACTTTTTGTTAAAGGATTTACACATAGAGGATTCTCTTTCTTTGATATCATGTCAAACTGTCATGTTAATCTTGGAAGAAAAAATAAAATGGGAAGCGCTATGGAAAACCTTAACTGGATCGATAGTATTACAACGCCTCTTTCTAAATGGGAAAAATTATCTCCTGAAGAGCAAAAAAATATCTTCCCTACTGGAATTTTAAAACATGATGAAACTGCTAGAGAATACTGTGATATGTATGAAGATATTAAAGCTGTTCATCAAGGAAAACGAAAAGTTATTACTCAAAACGATTTTGAGAAAAAAATATAAGGAGAACACTATGGCTAGAACATTAATGAGATTTACGGGTGTTGGTGGACAAGGTGTACTTCTTGCAGGAGAAATTTTTGCAGAAGCTAAAATTAAAGCTGGTGGTCATGGGTTGAAAACAGCAACATATACATCGCAAGTTAGAGGTGGTGCGACTGTTGTTGATATTACTCTTGATGACGATGAGATTTTTTATCCTTATGCAAATGATGGTGAAATTGATTTTATGCTTTCTGTGGCACAAGTTAGCTATAACACATTTAAAGGTGGAGTTACACCTGGTGGAACAATAGTTATTGAGCCAAATTTAGTGCATCCAACTGAAGAAGATAGAAAAAAATGGAATATCGTTGAGATACCTATTATTACAATTGCAAAAGAGGAAGTTGGTAATGTTATTACCCAATCTGTTATAGCTCTTGCAATTGCTAACAACTACACAAGTGCAATCAATAAAGACTTATTGAGAGAAGTTATGCTTGAGAAAGTACCTGAAAAGGTTCATGCAGTAAACCTTAAAGCTTACGAATTGGGATATAAATATTCTGACGAGTCAAAAGCTAAATAATTTTTTTGTAAGATTTGATATTTTCAAATCAAAAAACTAAAAAGGCCAACAGAATTTCTGTTGGCCTTTTTTATTTCCTCCTCATATCTTTCTTTGGATAAAATTATATTATGAAAAAACATTATGACAAATTTATCAATGATGCACTTAAAGCAAACAAAGAACTAAGATTTTATATTAAAAATAAGCTTACAGAAGATGATTTTATGGATACAAATACAATAGGCGAAGGTGGAGATAGTACAAAAAAGATAGACTTAATTGCAGAAAATATATTTGTTAAGTATTTAAGTAAATTTGGAGACATTTTTAGTGAAGAAAGCGGTTTAATAACTCACAATAAAATGTCAAAACATAAATCGAACAGATATCTATTTGATAATTCAGTTATTATTATTGATCCATTGGATGGAAGTGATAACTTCGTTGCAAAATTCCCATACTATGGAACTTCAATATCTCTTTGTGTAAATAATATTACTGTTGCAGCATTAGTCTATAATCTTGTGGATGGTAAATATGTCGTAAAAACACCATATGCAAAAAATATTTTTCATAGTATGTGTATAAATACAAATTTTGGGATTTTTGAAAGAGCTTATACTGCACCAAATATAGCACTTGAATTACATAAACAAAATATTAAATTTAGAAGTCCTGGAGCTACTGCATTATCGCTAGCGAATTCAATTAATTATCAATTCTTTTTGTTTGCAGGAAGACCAAGAAGATTTGATGTTGATGCTGGAATTTTCATATCTAATGAATTAAATATTTACCAAAATGATAATTTTTTATTAGTCTCAAAAGATAAAAGAATTTTTGATATTATTAAAGATATAATTAAACGTTATTAGGTTATAACTCCACAATTTTAATTTTAATATGTAGGAGACAAAATGTCATTGATAATTACAGATGAATGTATCGCATGTGATGCATGTAGAGAAGAATGCCCAAATGATGCAATTGAAGAGGGTGATCCGATTTATATAATAGACAGTGACAGATGTACAGAATGTGTTGGTCACTACGAAGAGCCAGCTTGTGTTGAAGTTTGTCCTGTTGATTGTATTGTCGTAGATCCAGATAATCAAGAAACGATGCAAGAACTTAAATTTAAATTTCAACAACTTCAAGAGGAAGATTATTAATCAATGGCAAAAATAACAACCATAAAGCTCGACGGAGAAACAAAGCAAAG